>DASTEN010000381.1:0-2593 GCA_035709645.1 Sphingomonas sp. | reverse complement strand
TTCGCCGACCACGTCATGGTACCAACGCCACGCCTCCGGATTGATCGGTTCCCCGACCGTGCCGAGCAGCTTCAGGCTGGACCGGTCGGTCGACCGAACGAATGCGTCGCCATCCTTCATCAGCGCGCGCAGTGCGGTGGGGGCGGTGAAGAGGGTATGGACCGCGTGCCGGTCGACGATCTGCCAGATGCGGCTGGCGTCGGGCCAGTTGGGCAGCCCTTCATACATCAGCGTCGTCGCGCCGTTCGCCAGCGGGCCGTAGAGGATGTAGCTGTGCCCGGTCACCCAGCCGATGTCGGCCGCGCACCACCACACGTCGCCGGGGCGGTAGTCGAAGCACCAATGATGGGTGAGGCTGGCCCACAGCAGATAGCCGGCGGAGGAATGCAGCACGCCCTTCGGCTTGCCGGTCGAACCCGAGGTATAGAGGATGAACAGCGGATCCTCCGCATCCATCGGCTCGGCCGGACAGTCGGCCGACACCTGGGCCGCAGCGTCGTGGTACCAGACGTCGCGCGACGTCATCGGCACGTCCGCCCCGGTCGCCTTCACGACGATGACGCGCTTCAGGCTCGGCGCGCGTTCGGCCGCGGCATCGACATTGGCCTTCAAGGGAATGGTCTTGCCGCCGCGCCGGCCGCAGTCGGCGGTCACGACGATCCTCGAATCGCAATCCTCGATCCGCCCGGCCAGCGCGTCGGGGGAGAAGCCGCCGAAGACGACCGAGTGGATCGCGCCGATCCGCGCGCAGGCGAGCACCGCGAACGCCGCTTCGGGAATCATCGGCATGTAGATGGTGACGCGGTCCCCCTTCGCGACGCCTTGCGCCTTCAGCACATTGGCGAAGCGGCAGACGTGCTGGAAGAGTTCGAGATAGGTGAAGCGCTTCGGTTGCTCGTGTGGTGCATCGGGTTCCCAGATCAGCGCGACGTCGCCGCCGCGCGCGGCAAGATGCCGGTCGAGGCAGTTCGCCGCCACGTTCAGCCGCCCGTCGGCGAACCAGCGAACGCCGAAGTCCGCCTCGGCGAACGAACTCTGGTCGGCGACCGTGGGCGGTACGATCCAGTCGAGCCGCTGCGCCTGTTCCAGCCAGAAGCCGTCCGGATCCTGCGCTGCGGCGGTGGAGAGGGCGGCATGACGATCGGCATCCACATGCGCGTGGCGCGCCCAGTCTTGCGGTACGCGGTAAACGTCGGACACTTGCCTCTCCCAGCTATCGGGCGCGCTTTTGCGGCAGCAAGATTGCGGGAGCAAGTCCTCAGACAATTGGAAAATGTCGCTTGCGACAGCCTGCGACAGTTTCGTGCTGGACGCCGCCCACCCTTCCCGTCACATCTGGCGGCGATGAAGCGCAGCATGACAGCGGCCCTGCTCGCGGTGAGCGTTTCGGCGTGCACCGTCGGTCCCGAATATCGCCCGCGGACGCCCGAACAGCTTGGCGTGCCCACGACGTTTTCCGTTCCCGCGAGGCCGGCGCGCGAGGATCTGACGCAGTGGTGGACGCGGTTCGACGACCCGCTGCTGCAACGGCTGGTCGCCGCGGCGGCCGATACCAATCTCGACGTCGCCCAGGCGGTCGCTCGGCTGCGGCAGGCGCGCGAGGCACTGGTCCAATCGCGCGCGCAGCTGCTGCCCAGCATCACCGGATCGGGCGGGTTCACGCGCAACCAGAACCTGATCGGCGGCACGTCCACCATCGTGCTGCCCGACGGAACCGTCACCAACATCTCGCGCGGCAATTCGAACAACTTCCAGGCCGGCGCCAGCGTGTCCTATCAGTTGGGGCTGTTCGGCGAGGTCCGCCGCACGGTCGAGGCGAGCGGAGCGGACTATCAGGCATCGGGCTACACGCTTGCGACCGTCATCCTGTCAACGCAGGGCGAGATCGCACGCAACTACATCCTCGCCCGCGCAAGCCAGGCCCAGCTCGCCAATGCCCGCGCCAGCCTGGGGTTGCAGGACGACAATCTGGAGATAGCGGGCTTCCGCGTCCAGGCGGGGCTCGTCTCCAGCCTGGATCGCGAACAGGCGCGCTCGCAGCGGGCGCAGACCGCGGCGACCATTCCGACCCTGGAGGCGAGCTACAACAGCGCCGTGTCCCGCCTGGGCGTGTTGACCGGACAGGCGCCGGGCGCCCTGAAGGCCGAACTGGCGGCCATCCGTCCGATCCCGAGGGGACCGGCGATCGTCGGCGCGGGCATTCCCGCCGATGTGCTGCGCCAGCGCCCGGACGTGCTGGCCGCCGAACGCAGCCTGGCGGCGGCGACCGCGCGCATCGGCGTGGCCGCGGCGCAGCTGTATCCACGCTTTTCGCTGACCGGCAACGTCAATACGAATGCGACCGCGATCGGCGGGTTGTTCGACACGGTCATCGGTACGCTGTTTGCAGGGCTGAACCAGCTGATCTTCGACGCCGGGCGCCAGCGCGCCGTCGTACGCGCGAACGAAGCGGCGGCAGAGGGTGCGTTCGCCGCGTACAAGGGCACGGTGCTGACCGCGCTGGAGGACGTCGAAAATGCCGTCGTCGCGCTCGACACTGCGCGCGCCCGGCAGCGCGAATTCACGACCGCGCTGGATGCGGCCAATTCGACCG
>DASTEN010000380.1:0-7731 GCA_035709645.1 Sphingomonas sp. | reverse complement strand
CCAGATGCTGCATCAGGGCGACGCACCGCAGGCGCGCCAGACATTGATCCCGCTAGCGTTCAATCCGCACGCGAAGGCTGATAGTAATTTTGCCTTAAAGCTTGTGAAGATGATCGACGCCGGGGATACGGCAGAAAAGGTCGCGCAAGCAGTACCAGACAAACCGAGCGAGCCGGATACCGATTGACGGGCCCCGCTCAACTCCCCGGCTGGATGTAGGGCGCGCGGGCGAACAGTTCGCGCTGCCAGCGCCTGGGGTCGTTTTCTACGCGCGGGACGACGTCGAAGATCATCGTCGCGCGGGTCTTCAGGTCGTAGCGGGGCCAGCGGGCGTCCGGCACGCCGGTCTTCGCAAAGGCGACGAAGCGATCCTGCATCGCCTTGCTTGCCGAACGCGCGTCGGCGCCGGTGCCGGTCTGCGATCCCGGCCGGTCGAGCGTGCCGAGCACCAGCGGGATGTCGATCGTGTGGAACGCACCGCGGCGGGGGTCGGTCCGGCTGGCGAAATCGACCTGATAGACCCAGGCCGGCGCGCCGGCGCGGGCGCGGGCCTCCGCCTCGATCACCTGGCCCGGCCAGCTGCGGCCGGCGGTGGTCGCGTCGTAGAACACGTCCATCGGCGAGTATCGCGGGAAGCGCGCCCGATAGTTCGCGACGATCCATTCGGGCGGCAGGTCGATCCGCAGCTCGGGCGCCATGCGGGCGGGCAAATTGTCCCACGTCAGCCCGCGTATCTTGGCGCCGTCGGGATCGATGAAGGCGCCGGTTTCCCGCCGCGTGTTCCCTAGGATCAGCGGGATGTGGTTGCCGCCCGGGTTGGCGTCGGGCCAGAACGGATGGCGCTCCAGCCAGCGCATGTCGAGCACCGGGCCCGTATACACGCCGCCGCCCAGGATCGGATCGGTCGCCGACAGCGCATCGATCAGCCGCTCGACCGGCATCGTCAGGATCGGCGAGAGGTCGCCTTCCTCCACGCCCAGCTTCGCCAGATACGCTCGCGCCCGCGCCGTGGCGTTGAGCGGCCCCGACGCGGTGACCTGCTGACCGCTCATCGTCGCGGCGCGGTGGAACAGGCCGCGTGCGGCGGGGGTGCCCATCAGCGTCGCGATCTTCGCGCCCCCGCCCGACTGGCCGAACACCATCACCCGCCCCGGATCGCCGCCGAAGTCCGCGATATTGTCGCGCACCCATTTGAGCGCCAGGATCAGGTCGAGCTGTCCGGCATTGCCGCTGTCCGGAAACCGCGGATCGAGCCGCGCGAGATACAGATATCCGAGCGCATTCAGCCGGTGATTGACCGTGACCACCACCACATCGCCGCGGCTGGCAAGCGGGAACCCGTCGTGTAGCGGATCGACCGCGCTGCCGTTCGAATAGGCCCCGCCGTGGATGTAGACCATCACGGGCTTTTTTGCCCGAGCGTCGGGGTCAGCAGTCCAGACGTTCAGATACAGGCAGTCTTCCGAGGTCGGCGCGATCCTGCTCGTTTGCGGGCAGGACGGGCCGAACGCGGTCGCCGCCACCGTGCCGGCGGGGAGGAAGGGTCTCGGCGCACGGAAGCGTTCGGCGGTGCCGTAGCGGATGCCCTTGAAAGCGTGGACGCCGTTTTCGACCGTGCCGGTCCAGCGGCGGGGGCGGGGTTGGGCAGCCGATGGGGATGTGGCGGCCAGCGCGAGGCCTGCGCCGACGAAGCTACGACGATCCATGCCGCTCTCTCCTACCGTCCCCCGGTGCTCCCGCCTGAGCGGGAGCACGGGAGGGCTTATCGCCTTACGTCGAACCCGCCTTCGAAGAATCCGTCGATATCGGACTGGCGGAACAGGCTGAGGTCGCCGGGCAGCGAATGTTTGAGCGCGGTGAGCGCCAGGCCGGTGCGGGCGATGTCCTCCAGCGGCAGCCCGGTGCGCAGGCCGTGGAGGATGCCGCTGGCGAACGCATCGCCTGCGCCGATCCGGTCGACGATGCCGGTGATCAGCGCCTCGTCGGTCTGGAAACCACGTTCGCGCGTATCGATGCGGGCCGACACGCGGTTGCGGTCGGCGTCGTCGGCATGGCGCGCGGTCGATGCGATGACCTGCAGCTTCGGGAAGTGCGCGAACGCCGCTTCGGCTGCCTCGCGGCGCCGTTCCGGCCCATCGCCGTGAAAGGTTTCGCCCAACAGCAGCGACACGTCGCGGTGATTGCCGAACAGCACATCGGCGTGGGCGATCAGCTTGGTCAGCGTCTCGCGGGGTGTGCTGTCCCACGCTTCCCACAGCCGCGCACGATAGTTGCCGTCGAACGACACGGGAATGCCCAGGCGGGTCGCCGCTTCGGCTGCGGCGATCGCGGCCTGCGTACCGTTCGGCCCCAGCGCCGGGGTGATACCCGACAGGTGCAGCCGATCGGCGCCATCCAGCAGCCTATCCCAGTCCCACGCCTCGGCCGGCGCCGTTGCGAAGGCGGAATGGGCGCGGTCGTACAGCACGTCGGTCGGGCGGAAACCGGCGCCGGTCGTCGCGAAATAAAATCCCATCCGCCCCTCGCGGCGCTGGATATGGCGGGTGTCGACGCCGTGCCCGCGCAGCGTCGTGACCGCGGCATCGCCCAGCCCGTTGGCGGGCAGGGCGGTGACGATCGCGGTATCGTGGCCGAGCCGGGCGAGCTGCGTGACCACATTGGCTTCCGCGCCTGCTACCCACACGTCGAGCGTCGGCGTCTGGAGCAACAGCTCGCGCCCCGGCGGCGACATCCGCAGCATGACTTCGCCGAACGCTACGAACCTGCCCATCGCCACCCACTCCATTGTCGTCATCCCCGCAAAGGCGGGGATCAATAGTCGCTGAGGGTGATGACACTCACGACGATCAGCCAGAACTGATTCCCGCCTTCGCGGGAATGACGATGATATCTTCTCAGCGCGCCAGCCAGCCGCCGTCGACTGCCAGGATATGTCCCTGGACGTAATCCGCCGCCGACGACGCGAGGAACACCGCCGCCCCGCCCAGATCGCTTGGGCTCCCCCAGCGGCCCGCCGGAATGCGATCGACGATCGCCTTGTTGCGTGTCTCGTCGGCTTGCAGCGCGGCGGTGTTGTTGGTCGCGATATAGCCCGGCGCGATCGCGTTCACGTTGACGCCCTTCGTCGCCCATTCGTTGGCCAGCAGCTTGGTGACGCCGGCGATGCCCGACTTCGATGCCGCGTACGACGGTACGCGAATGCCGCCCTGGAATGTCAGCATCGATGCGATGTTGATGATCTTGCCGCCGCCATTCGCGATCATGTGGCGCCCCGCCGCCTGACACAGGAAGAATACCGATTTCAGGTTGGTGTCGACGACCGCGTCCCAATCCTCCTCGCTGAAATCGACGGCATCGGCACGGCGGATGATGCCGGCGTTGTTGACCAGGATGTTTAGGCCGCCGAGCTTTTCGACCGTTTCGTCCACGACACGGCCGACCGGCTCGATCGTCGACAGGTCGGCCGAAACGATCTCGGCCTTGCGGCCCATCGCGCGGACCTGTTCGACGGTGTCGGTCGCCGCCGACCGGCCGACCGCGGCGATGTCGGCGCCCGCTGCGGCCAGTGCCAGCGCGATCGCCTGACCGATGCCGGTGTTCGCACCGGTGACGACCGCGACGCGGCCCGTAAGGTCGAAGGGGTTGGTGGTCGTCACGATCATTCTCCTACTCCGTTCAGGTCGAGTAGGGATCGAGCTTGTCGAGAGCCCGTATCGAGACAGATTTCTCGATACGGGCTCTCTGCAAGCTCGACGGCTACTCGAAACGAACGGTTCATTCCGAGAGGCGCAAACGCCGCTTACGCCAGCTGGCAGATGTCCAGCACGTTCATGTCGGTATAGTCCTGGTTCTCGCCGGCCATCGCCCAGATGAAGGCATAGCTCTTCGTGCCGGCGCCCATGTGGATCGACCAGGGCGGCGAGATGATCGATTCCTCGTTCGCGACGACGATGTGGCGGGTCGCTTCGCCCTCGCCCATGAAGTGCATGACGCGGTCGGTGTCGAGGTTGTCGAGCTCGAAGTAGAAATAGATCTCGCTGCGGCGCTCGTGGATGTGCGGGGGCATCGTGTTCCAGACGCTGCCCGGCTTCAGCACGGTCAGGCCCATCACCAGCTGCGCCGAATCGCACACGCCCGGAATGACCAGCTGGTAGATGCTGCGCTCGTTCGATTCCTCCAGGCTGCCGCGGTCGAGGCGGTTGGCGTCGGCGATCGACAGCTTGCGGGTCTGGAACGCCTTATGCGCAGGGCACGACGCCAGGTAGAAGCGCGCGCCGTCGCCCGAAAACTGGACGTCCTTCGCGCCCATCGTGACGTACAGGCAGTCCTTGTTGCCAAGCTCGAAGCTTTCGCCATCGACGGTCACGGTGCCGGTCGCCTTGCCGACGTTGACGATCGCCAGTTCGCGACGCTCGAGGAACGGATGGCCCTTGGCCGACGCCGGTTCCTCCTGGTCGGGCAGCTTCACCGAGCCCGTCGCGACAGCGACGCCGCCGATCACGAAGCGGTCGGCGTGGGTATAGTTCAGCACGCATTCGCCGTCGCGGAACAGGCCCTGGATCAGATAGCGGTCGCGCAGTTCGTCGTTCGAGACGCACTCCATCATATCCGGGTGAGTGGCGTAATAGGTGCGGTCGAACATGGCTTCGCTCCGAAAAATGTCGCGGTTCTGGTAACCGGTGTCAGGATGTAACTCAAGCGCCACGCCGGCTTTGCGGCATGTGCGCAGATGCTGCGATCGCCATCCATATGCTGGAATGGCGAAAAAGCAACGACGGTGCGGCGGGAGGTGCGCAGCCAAGCATCAAAACACGTCAAGTAGCGGTTCCCCGGCGAAGGCCGCGGCCCAGGTGCCAGCCGCCACCCCTCATTCAAACGGCTAGCAACTGGACCCCGGCCTTCCTCGGGGGACGATGACGGCATGCCAGACGGCGGAGATTACCGTCGCGGCGCGCGGCCGGCGAAGGTGATGAGGCTTTCCGACCCGTCCGCCGCCACCGCCGCCACCCCGACGAAATGGTCATCGACCGGCACGTCCTTCAGCAGCGTCGTCGTCGCGCCCGTAACGGTCCGCGCGCTCTGCCAGCCCTGATTGTCGTTCCGTCGCCAGACGACCTTGTACGCCGTCGCGCCCGGTACCGGCGCCCAGGTGACGGTCGTATCGCGGGACAGCGCGCCGGCGATGGTCACGCCGCCCGGCGCGGCGGGCGCGGCGGCGAGCCGGGCGAGCGCGGCGATGTTCACCGCGGCCACCTTCGCCAGATAGTCGAAGTCCATCGCGTCGGGCAGGTCGCCATATTCCCGCCCGTTCTCGGTGCGGACGTTCTGGTGCTGGCGATCCCAATTCTCGCCACCCGAGGTGAAGCGCACCGCCGGATAGCCCAGCGCCAGGAACGGTTCGTGGTCGCCGCCGCGGCCGAAGCGATCCGGGCGGCGATCGACGAAGACGTCGAATTTGCCGGGCAGCGCGTCGGCCACCGCATCGATATATTTGGCGAGCGCCCGGCTGGGGCCGTCGTCCTCGCTGCCGTCCATCCGTCGCGTCATCTGGTCGACCAGGCTGTCGGCGGCGCGGACGCCTTCGGAAAACACGCGCACCCGGTCGCCGGTCTTCACGCCCCCCTGGCTGATCGAATTGCCGACGATGTCGTTGTTCAGCATCGCGCTGACCTGCCAGCCGCGCGCCTTGACCGTGTCGGCCAGCAGCGTCGCGCCCCACAGGCCCTGCTCCTCGCCCGAAAAGACGGCGTAGATGATCGTCGCGGCGAATTTTTTCTTCGACAGGATGCGGGCCGCCTCCAGCACGACCGCCACGCCCGACGCGTCGTCGTTGGCGCCCGGCGCGTCGGAGGTGAAGTCCATCACGTCGCTAGGCATCGAATCGATGTGCCCGCCGATGATGACCACGCGGTTCGGGTCGGTGCCGGGCTGGATGCCCAGCACATCCTCGATCACCACGCCGTTGGGGGCGCGGGGGCCGGTGAAGCGGCGCGACAGGCGTTCGACGGTCAGGCAGCCGTTGCAGGCGGCGGCGATCTTCTGGAATTCCGACGCCGCCCAGTCGCGCGCGGCGCCGATCCCGCGCTTCGGATCGGTCGTAGTCGACAGCGAATGCCGCGTCCCGAACCCGGCGAGTGTGCGCACCGTCGCCTCCAGCGCGCGTGGCGAGGGACGGTCCTGCGCGGTGGCGGGCAGGGGGGCGAGGGCAGCGGCGAGCGCGAACGTGGTGCGGATCATGGCGCACGTTGTCGCCGAGATCGTTTGGATGCTCAAGGGGTTGCCATTCATCCTTCGTCATCCCCGCGAGGGAATCCATTCTGCCTGAACGCCATCATCCAGTGCGCTCAGCGACGATCGATCCCCGCCTGCGCGTGGATGACGATGGTGGAGCGGCAAAAGTCCGGGATGCGCGTTACACTCGGGCAGATGTCCATCCTCGACCCCCTCGCCAAGGCGCTCAAGACCCGCATCGTCGGCGAGGTTCGTGGCGCGATCAACGGGACGCCCGCGCCGCCCAAGCCGATCAATCCGCACGACCTGCCGGGCTACTTCCCCGAGGGCAGCGTGATCCGCCGGGTCCATGGTGATCCGACCGCGATGCTGATCGGCGGCGTCACCGCTCTGCTGCTCCAGATGCTCCATCCGAAGGTGCTGGCCGGCGTCTGGGATCATTCGAATTTCCGTGACGACATGCGCGGGCGTCTGCATCGCACCGCGCGCTTCATTGCGGTCACGACCTATGGCGCGCGTGCGGACGCCGACGCCATCGTCGCGCGGGTGAACCGCATCCATCGTGCGATTTCGGGAACGCTGCCCGGTGGCACACCCTATCGCGCCGACGATCCGCACCTGCTTGCCTGGGTGCATGTCAGCGAAGCGATCGCCTTCCTGGCGGCCTGGCAACGCTATGGCCGGGACCCGCTTTCCGCCGCCGAGCAGGACATGTATTTCGCGCAGTTCGCCGTGCTGGCCCAGGCGCTCGGCGCCGATCCGGTACCCCGCGACCGGGTCGCGGCCGACGCGCTCGTCGCCGCGATGCGCCCCGAACTGCGCGTCGATGGCCGCACCCGCGAAGTCGCCCGCTTCGTGCTCGACCAGCCCGCCCCCAGCCGTGCTGCGGCACCGGTCCAGGCACTGACGTTCCAGGCCGCGGTCGATCTGCTGCCACGCTGGGCGCAGACGATGCACGGCATCGGCGTCGGCGCGAAGACGCCGCTCGTGCGCAGCGGCGCGCGGTCGGTGGCGAACGCCGTCCGCTGGGCCTTCGATCTCTGATCGCCAGGGCGCGTGCGGCGTGAGAAAGCGCTTGCACGCGGCGTCCCCAATCCGGCAGGGCTATTAATCGAAATCAGGGAGGAATCCCGTGTCCAGGCCACTCCGTCTCGTTTCCGATCCCCTGTTCGCGATCAACCTCACGCCCGCGACCTGTCTGGTCGAGGTCGTCCTTCGCGGATTCTGGACGGTCGAGGATTTCGCGCGTTTCGAAACCGCGTTGCGTGCCGCCATGCACGATGTGATGGCGCATGGTTGCCGCATGGGCGAGCAGGTCACGCTGTTCGACCTGACCCAATACACGGTGCAATCGGCCGATGTGGCGCAAGGCATGGCGGGAATGGCGGGCGATCCGACGATCGGATCGCGCCGGATCGCCGTCATCCTGTCGTCGGCGCTGCTGAAGATGCAGGCACGCCGAACCGCGCCGGATTACGGATTCTTCGAGGATAGGGCAGA
>DASTEN010000379.1:0-2386 GCA_035709645.1 Sphingomonas sp. | reverse complement strand
TTGCCGCCGCGCCCGCCCTGACCTGGGCCGGTGCGCACTGGAACGAAATCCGCGTCCGCCGCGACACCGCCGCCGTCGAGCGGACTGCGCGCCCGCGACTCGACACGATCGCGGCAACTCGCGAGGCGCGGCGCGAGCTGGACGCGATCCTCGACACCCCCGGCGTCGCTGCGACGCTCGACGGTCTGGCGCGCGCGCTGCCGACCGGCGCGACGCTGGCCCAGGCCGGTCGCACTGCCGACCACCGCCTGGCGATCGAGGTCGCCGCGCCCGACCCCGACCGCCTCCGCGCCGCGCTTCGTCGCGCTCCACAGACCGCACGGCTGCGCGACACCGGCCAGCGTCGCGGCGACGGCGCCATGCTGGTCGCGCTGGAGGAGCCGAGGTGAGGCTGCCCCCGCTCGCGATCGGTATCGCTGCCGGCCTGTCCGCTGCGGCGTTGCTGGCGATCCCCGCCGCCGATGCGCTGCGCGACCTGCGCACCGCCCGCATCGACCGTGCGACGCTGGCCCAGGTCGCTGCCGACCCGCGCCCGTCGCGCAGCATCGTCATCGATCGCGACGCGACCCCTGCGCGCGATGCCGGCACCGCGGCCGATCGGCTGGCCGCGCGCGTGCGGGCGCTGGCGACCAAATCCGGCGTGTTGGTGGAAGCCGCCACGCCCGCGCCGTCGGCGGGGCTTGCCCGCGTGCGCGTGACCGTGTCGGGCAGCGAAGACGCGGTCGTGGGGTTCGCCGATACCCTGGAACGCGCCAGCCCCATCGCGCGCCTCGCCAGTTGGCAGATGATAGCATCGGGAGGGACGGTGACCTTGACCGGCGACGTGGTCGGTCCATGGCAATGACCCGCGCCGAACGCTTCGGTATCGTCGCTGCCGCGCTGGTCGCCGTCGCGACGCCGGCACTGCTGCTCGGCATCGGTCGCGAACCGGTGCCCGCCACGCCGCCAGCGCAGGCCCTGCTCGCCGCGCGCCCCGCTGCGGCGGGCACGGCGGTCTACGCCCGCGACCTGTTCGGCACGGGCGGGCAGGGCGGCATTGCCGAAGATGCCCCGACACCCGACGACGCCCCCAGCCTTGCCGGCATCGTCGGCCGCATCGGCGCGGACGCCGTCGCCCTGGTCCGAACGACCGACGGGCGCACCCGCACGATTGCCGTCGGGGATAGCATCGACGGCTGGACGCTGCAGTCGCTCGCGATAGACGCCGCCTACTTCACCCGCGGCGGACAAAAGGCGCGCGTACCGCTGCCGGCGGGGGAGTGAGGTGAAAAGTCGCGACGTTATCACCAGGATCGAAGCGGCCGGCTGGTTCCGTGTGCGCCAGACCGGCAGCCACATTTAGTTTCGCCACCCGACGCTAGCTGGAACCGTGACCGTCCCCCGTCCGAAATCCGATGCGGCGATCGGTACGCTGAAAAGCATCGAGCGGCAGAGCGGCGTGCCGCTGCGAAAGGCTTAGCCGCGCCGCCGCGCCGCCAATTCGTGCCGCGCGGCGTCGGCAAGGAAACCCGAACGGTTCTTCGCCACGCGATCGATCGCCGCGACCAGCCCTTCGTCTAACGTGATGTTCAGCCGCACCGATCGTCCCGGGCGTTCGGCGCGGACCAGAATGCGGGCAATTTCGTCAACGTCCGGATCGGCAGGAATCGCGTCCAAGGGCGTCGGATCCGGAACGGCGTCGCCATATTCGGCGGACACCACGAGGTGGCCTGCAAGCGCTTCCTCAGCGTTCAGCGCACCCTTCTGCACAGTTGATCCCGCCGATGTGCAACCGGGCAGATCAGGAAAGTAGACGCTGAACCCCGCGCTGGCGCGCTCGACGATCGCCGGATAGAACACAGTGGCCATCATGAGTATCTATACACATCTGACGGGATTTTAATTGCGCCCAGCAGTCAGACATTACCGGCCGTGCCCGCTCCGCTGCCCGCCGTGGCGGGTCGGCGCATTACAGAGACGAACCGTGCGCCGCCCGCGTCAGTAAATCCCGTCGATCTCCAGCGTCAGCCTGGGCCCCGGCGGGTTGAGCAGCAGGCTTCCGCGCTGCCGCAGCGCCGCCTCGTCGCCGCGCAGGCGCGCGTATTTGCCGTCGGTCGCCGCCTTCGCATCCGCGCCGTCGCGCAGGATCGTGGGCTTCAGGAAGATGAACAGGGTCCGCTTCGTCCGTCCCTCGCGGCGCGACTTGAACAGTTCCCCGACCACCGGGATGTCGCCCAGCACCGGCACCTGGCTCTTCGTCTGCTGGCGGTCGTCGGTGATCAGGCCGCCCAGCACGATCGTCTGCCCGTTGTCGGCCAGCACCGTCGTGTTGATTGCGCGGCGCTGGGTGATGATGTCGGCGGCGGTCGACAGCTGGCTGTTGGCGATCGACGAGGCTTCCTGCGCG
>DASTEN010000378.1:0-12787 GCA_035709645.1 Sphingomonas sp. | reverse complement strand
CGCGCCTGGTGCTGCATGCCGTGGCCAGCAGCGCGGCGGGTGCCGCGCCCAACACCGTCCGGCGATCGAGCGCGATGATCTGCCTGGCCTGCTGCACGCAGCGAAGCGTGACAGGTCCCCCGCCGCGCCACCAGCGAAGATACGCCAAATATCATTGATAATTATCAATTCCCGTCCGCTGGGTACCATAACGTGCTTGTCGTGCGATGCCGATTGGGCGCTTAGTCGGCGCGACGCCGGTCCGTGCGCACGGCGAAACGGGGACTTTATCATGCCGATCCGACTATCCGCTCGCGCGATGCTGTTTGGCAGCATCGCGCTGCTCCCGCTCATCGCCGCTTCGCCCGCGACCGCGCAAAGCGTCGTTCCCGACACATCGGTCGACAGCGAAGATCCCGGTCAGGTGCAGGACGTCGTCGTCACCGGATCGCGCATCCAGCGCCCCGACTATGCCGCGCCCAATCCGATCGTCTCGGTCGATGCCGAAACGTTGCGCCAGTCGGGCAACACCAACGTCACCAGTTTCCTCCAGCGGGTGCCCGCGCTTACCAACTCGCTCGACAACAGCCGCACTGCGGGCAATTCACAGAACGAGGCGAACATCGGCCAGGCGGGTCTCAACCTGCTCGACCTGCGTGGCCTCGGCACCAACCGTACGCTCGTGCTGGTCAACGGTCGTCGCCATGTCGCCAGCCAGTTCGACACCGCCGCGGTCGACATCAACGCGATTCCGACCGACCTGATCGAACGCGTCGACGTGCTGACCGGTGCGGCGTCGGCGGTCTACGGTGCGGACGGCGTGTCGGGCGTGGTCAATTTCGTGCTGCGCCGCGACTTCGACGGCGTGGCGGCGCGCGCGCAGGCCGGCATCTCCAGCCGCGGCGACGCGGGCAATCGCTTTGCCTCGATCATCGCGGGCCGCAATTTCGCGGATGGCCGGGCCAACGTGACTCTGGGCTATGAATACAACGCCGAAGACCCGTTGGCGAACGACGACCGCAGCTTCCTCGCCTCGGCCAACCGCTTCAACTTCGTCAATCTCGACAATTACGACCCCACCCGCCCCGGCAGCTACCAGCAGGGACCGGTCGCCGACATCCGCTACGCGCAAAGCTCGCCCTACGGCCTGGTATACATCGGCAACCAGATCTTCCGCGGCGACGGCGCGATCTACACGCCCGGCCGACAGCTGCAGAACGACAGCTACACGCTGGGCGGCGACGATACGCCGGTCGCGGGCTATATTGGCGACATCCTGCCGCGCACGCGGCGGCATGCGGTCAACCTGCTGACCCGCTTCGACGCGTCCGACGCCTTCAAATTGACGCTGGAGGGCAAGTTCGTCCAGTCCGAGGCGCGGACCTTCGGCAGCTACAGCGGCACCTATCCGTCCACCATCGCGTTCGACAATCCGTTCCTGCCCGCCTCCATCCTGCGCGCCGCCCGGGCCAACGGTGACGGTGCGGTCTACATCAGCCGCAACAACTTCGATTTCCCCCGCCGCGGCGAGGACGACCGCCGCCGCACCTGGCGCGGCGTGATCGACGTTGCCGGGCGCCTGAGCGACCATGCGCAATACGACGCCTATTACACCTACGGCCGCACCGACATCCGCGCGACCAAGCTGAACGACCGCGATATCGGCCGGTTCGTCGCGGCGATCGATGCGGTGCGCGACGCGTCGGGCGCCATCGTCTGCCGCTCCGCTGCCGCGCGCTCGGCCGGTTGCGTTCCGCTCAACACCTTCGGCATCAACACCGCCAATCCGGCCGCCTTCGACTATTTCCTGGTCGATCCGGTCAGCACCGCGCGCGTCGAACAGCATGTCGCCAACGCGTCGCTGACCGGCGACTTCGGCCAGGCCTTCGAGCTGCCCGGCGGCCCGGTTCAGTTCGCGGTCGGCGGCGAATATCGCCGCGAATCGAGCCGTTTTCAGCCCGATGCCGGCTTGGCGAGCGGCGCCTATTTCTCGCCCGACAACGGCATCTACGACGAACCCGTCATCCAGACCCCGTCGCGCGGCGCCTTCGATGTGTGGGAGGTGTTCGGCGAGCTGAACGCCCCGCTGATCAAGGACCGCCCGTTCGCGCACCTGCTGTCGGTCGGTGCGGCCGGGCGCTATTCGGACTATTCGACGATCGGCGGCACGCGCGCCTATCAGTTCAACGCGGTCTATGCGCCGGTCGAGGATCTGACCCTGCGCGGTTCCTACGGTCGATCGGTCCGTGCGCCCAACATCGCCGAAATCTTCCGCCCGCGCACCGGCTTTGCCGATTTCATCAGCGACCCCTGCTACCTTGGCAGCCGCAACCAGGGCACGCAGTTTCGCGACGCCAACTGCCGCGCGCTGATCACGGCGGCCGGCGGCAATCCGGCAACCTTCGCCAACGCCAACAACCCTGATGCCAACGTCAACATCCCCGGTGCACAGCAGGGCAATGCGAACCTGCGCCCCGAAGTCGCACGGACGTGGACCGCCGGGCTGGTGCTGCGCCCGCGCGTCCTGCCACGGCTCCAGCTTGCGCTCGACTGGTACGATATCCGGCTGCGCGACGCGATCAGCCAGGCATCGCCGACGACCATCGCCGAGCTGTGCGTCGACCAGCCGACGACCGACAACCCCTTCTGCCGCGCAATCTCGCGGCGCCAGGGCACGGGCTATATCAACGGCTATGTCGTCCAGCCGGAAAACGTCGCGGCCTTCCGCACCGCGGGGCTGGAGGCCAACCTGACCTACCGGATCGATACCGCACAGGCCGGGCGATTCGATCTCCGGCTGGTCGGTGGCTATCTCCACCGTCTGGAACAGGTCGCGACGCCGGGTGCCGAGGTCGAGAACAACGCCGACCGGCCGTTCCGCCCCAAATATACGGCCACCGTATCGCCGACGTGGACGATGGGCCCGCTGACGCTGGCCTACACGCTGCGCTGGCAGAATGGCGTGCGGCGCTTCTCGCGCTTTGCGACCGACGACAATCCGACCTTCGTCGCGCCGCAGTATTTCCGGTTCAAGGAACTGTGGCAGCACGACCTGCAAGCCGCGATCGCGGCGGGCGAGGATTTCTCCTTCTACGTCGGCGCGACCAATCTGGGCGACCAGCAGCCCGACATCGGGTTCGAGACGAACGTGCCGATCTCACCGCTCGGCCGCTATCTGTACGCGGGCGTCCGCATCGGGCTGGGGCGCTGACGCACCGCTTGCCCTGACGGGTCGGGACACGCATAGGCGGGGGCATGCACTTCCCCTCCGATGCGTTCCCGGCCGATGTGCCGCTCGACGCCTATGACGTCGTCATCCCCTGCTACAACCGCGCCCACGTCGTCGCCGATGCCGTCGCCAGCGTGCTGGCGCAGGCGCCTGCCCCCGCCCGGGTGATCGTGGTCGACGACGGATCGCGCGACGACAGCGCCGCGGCAATCCGCGCGCTGGCGGCGGCGCACCCCGGCCGGGTCGAAGCCGCCATCCTGCCGCGCAACGGCGGTGCGTCGAACGCCCGCAACGTCGGCGCGGCACTGTGCGGATCGCCGTGGATCGCGTTCCTGGACAGCGACGACGTCTGGCTGCCCGGCGCCGCCGATGCGCTGCTGCGCGGTGCGATGACCAGCGGCGCGGACGTGATCGTCGGCCACTTCGCCCGGCTGGAACCTGGTGCCGCTCCCGGCGCGCCCGAATGCGGATGGGACGGCGGGTGCATCCGGGCGGGCCTGAAAAGCGGCGGCGTGATCGGCCCGTCCTGGTCGATCGTCCGGCGCGAGACGGTGTTCGACATCGGCGGCTTCGACCCCAGCTTCCACAATTGCAACGATTGGGACTTCTACACCCGCATCGCCGCTTCCGCCGCGACGTTCGCCAGGATCGACGAAACGGTGGCGCTGTACCGCACCGTCGCGGGAAGCCGTCTGGTCAACGATCACGAGCAGGGCGCGGCAAACGCCCGACGCGTCCTGGCGCATCCGTATTTCGCGGTGTGAATTGACGAGCGCGTTCAAGGATCGTTCGGGATCCGGGGTGCGACGTCGCCCGTCGCCGGGGTCAAAAGGCTGCCCGATCACGCCTGGCGACATGCGTCTGATACCGCTCGAAAATCCCGGCTTGTCGGATGTTGAGGATCCGCAGGGTCGGCACCAGCATGTCGGCGTGAAGAGAGTGGTCGTGACGTCGGATGTCGTCCAGCAGCGGCCGCTTGCACGCAGCGAACGTTCGAAAATCCCCGGCGATCGCAGCGGGGGACCATTGTGTGATGTGATTGGTGTATCGCATTTGCAGATCGAGGCGAGATGTCTTGGCCGAGATAAATCGCGGCACCCGCAAGCTGATGTCCGGGATAAGGTGTTCGATCCTCTCGCAGACCTCCAACGTGTATTTAAGGTTGTGCTGTAGGGCGACGCCCAACGCCAGTCGGCAGTTCAGCAATCCACCCGAATGGGCATCGCGGTCGAGATATCTCTCCAGCGCGTCGGCCGCTTCAGCCATGTAGCCACGGTGGCATTCCGCTACGATATCGAACATTGCACATCATCTTTCGGATAGTGCCAACCGGGCACCGTAGAAGGGCCGGGACGCTTCGCGACGTCGTCTTTGGCCCCAGCCATCACCTGCATCGGGACCAGCCGCGTCGGACGCCGGAGCGGCGGGACCGCGCGGTCAGAACAGGCCGTCATCATCGTCCTCCGCGACCGGCGCCGCCGCGGGGATCGCGTCCATCCCGGGCAGGAGGAAGCGCGCGTGTACCTCGCGCTCGGGCGCCATGGTGTAGAGGTTTCCGATCGCCTGCAGCAGGTCGCGCAAGGTCTGTTCCGCCACGGCGGTCGGTGCGACAGTCGGGTTTCGCGCCGACAGCGTTGCCATCGCCGATGCCAGAGTTTCGGTGACGGCGAGTTCCCGTCGCAGGTCGTCGCTCGTTTCGAAGATCAGGGTGACGAGCTGCCGGGCGTCGTCGGCGCCCTGGGCCGTGACCTCTTCGGTCCGGTCGCACGCTCGCCGGATCACCAGCAACGCCTCCGCCAGCGTTTCGCCCATGTCGCGCTCGGCGCCGTCCGGCGCGATCTGGCGCATGCGGGGGTCGATGTCGCGCAGTCGATCCGTCGCGCGTGCGACGTCTGCGGTCACGGCGGTCAGCGTCAGCGCATGGGCATCCACCTCGCGCGCGATCACGGCCACCGCCTTTCCGGCCGTGCCATGACGGCGGCACAGCAGGCGCGTGTTGGTCGAGATGTCCTGCACGTCGATCGCGACCCGTTTTACGCCGTCGAGCCGCGTCGACAGGTCGGTGACGGTGTCCACGATCATCGCCGCCATGTCGCCGGATCGCGCTTCGGCAGCGCGAAGCTGGACGGTCAGCCGCTCCACGTTGCTGATGCCTTGATCCAATTCGTTGAGAAACGCCCGGTCGTTGCCGTCGGCCTGTTCGGCGATCAGGTCGGCAAGCTGCGCCGAATCATGGCCCAGCTCGGCCATCGAGCGAACGAGCGCCCCCGCCTCCCTCGAAAAATCCTGCATGATCGCATCGAGTTGCGCTGCCACCAGCCGTTCGACATGCGCCGCCACCCCCGGATCCACCGCGCCGTCGACCGAACTTGCCTGAAGCAGCTGCAACGTCGATGCGGCATGTTCGAGGCGCTGGCGCGTACTGTCGCCGACCTGCAGCGCCCCCAGCACGACCGCCACCTTGCCCTGCACGCTGCGGGCGATCTCGGCGACCTTGCGGGCGAGTTTGGCGGTCGCCGCGAGATGCGTTTCCAGCGCTTCGGCGTCGGCGATCAGTTTTTGCGGCGCGGCCGGAATGACCCGGCTGCATTCCGTGACGAGCAAGCGTCCCGATTGCTGAACGCCCGCGACGCCTGCGGTCAGGTCCTTGATCCTGGTCATGAAACCGGCCAGCAGGGCCTCGCCCGTCCCCAGCCGATCCGCAATCCCATCGACGAAGGCGACGAACTGCGGTTCGCCCGACGCTGCGATCTTGATGTTCATCCCGTAGATATTCAGGATGCGCAGGGACTGGTGCAGCTCCATCACGTTGTCGCGCAGCATCTTGGCGATGTGCGCGACGGTTTCCATACGCTGCGCACGGTCCGCCTGCACTGCGGGCAGAGCCGTCAGCCGTCCCGCCATCGCCAGCAGATCGGCCACCGCGGCACCGGCGACGTCGGCGTCCAGCGCACCGGCGATGCTGTCCAGGCCGGCGATCATGCGGTCGATCATCTCGATCGCGCGGGCCAGCGTCGTTCCGGCGCGCAGGAAGCGCGTATCCAGGCCGGCGGCCAGCAACGCCAGATCCTTGCGGATCGGACAGTCGACCTCAACGGCCGCGTCGATGTCGATAGGGGAATGAAACACGGTAAATCTCCTTTGAATGGCGTCAGCGCGCCGCTGCGTGCAGCAGTTCGCGGGCGATGGCGCCCAGCGGCACGACACGGTCCGCGCCGCCGCGCGCGATCGCTTCCTTGGGCATGCCGAATACGACCGAAGTGGCCTCGTCCTGCGCGATCGTCGCCGCCCCCGCCTGCTTCATCTCCAGCAGGCCGCGCGCGCCGTCGTCACCCATGCCGGTCATGATGATGCCCACGGCATTCGTCCCGGCGTTGCGCGCAGCGGACCGGAACAGCACGTCGACCGATGGCCGATGCCGCGACACGAGCGGCCCTTCCCTCACGGCCACGACGTAGCGCGCGCCCTGCCGCTCGAGCATCATGTGGCGCAGGCCGCCCGGTGCGATCAGCACATGCCCCCGCATGACCGTGTCGCCATCCTCGGCCTCCTTGACGTCAACCTCGCACAGGCCGTTCAGCCGCTTGGCGAACGCCTTGGTAAAGCTCTCGGGCATGTGCTGGACGATGACGATGCCCGGCGAATTGGCGGGCAACGCCTCCAGCACCGCGCGCAGCGCTTCGGTGCCGCCGGTCGAGGCGCCGATGCAGACCACCCTCTCGGTCGTCCGGCTCATCGCGCGCCCGCTCGGCGGCGGCAGCACCGCATCCGCGGTCAGCCGTTCGGCCGGTGCCGGCGCCGCCGCGATGCGACGCGCGCCGAGCCGTGCGGCAGCCGCCCCCTTGACCGTCTCGCAGATACGCAGATGCGCCTCGACCAGCCGCTCGGCGACGTCCGCGCGCGGCTTCAGGATGATGTCGACGGCACCGGCTTCCAGCGCCTGCAGCAACGTCTCGGACCCATCCTCTACCAGCGACGAACACATCACCACCGGGGTGGGGCATTGCGTCATCAGCTTGCGCAGGAAGGTGATGCCGTCCATCCGCGGCATTTCGACATCCAGCGTGATGACGTCGGGCACCTCGCTCTGGATGTAGCGCGCGGCGGCGAACGGATCCGCTGCGGCGGCGATCACCTCGATCTCCGGATCGGCCGACAGGATCGCGGTCATCGCCTGGCGCACGCTGGCGCTGTCGTCGATGATGAGAACGCGGATCTTCTTGCGTGCGGGCATCTGTCAGGTCCGTTGGAAGACGGTGTTGGCCACCGCGACGAGGGGAAGGTCGATCCCTGCGATCGATTCGGCATGGCCCAGGAACAGGTGCCCGCCGGGCCGCAGGCACGCGACCAGCTTGCGCACGACCCGTTCTTGGGTCTCGCGATCGAAATAGATCAGGACGTTGCGGCAGAAGATCAGGTCCATCGCGTCGCCCACCGGATAGACGTCGTCCATCAGGTTGAGCCGGGCGAAGCCGATCGCGGCGCGAAGATCGGGCGCCATCCGCACGTCCTCGCGCCCGCGCGCACGGGCGACGGCGATGTATCGGTTCCGCAACGCAGGGGGCACCACGTCGATCGTATCGGCGTGGAAGATGCCGCGACGCGCCACGTCCAGCACGTCGGTGTCGATGTCGGTCGCCAGTATGCCAAAATCCGGACCGCGCCGGTCGCTGGCGAACGCATCGAGCAGCATCGCGATCGTGTAGGGTTCCGCACCGGTGGAGCAGCCAGCGCTCCACACGCGGATACGGTCCGTCCCCGCCGCCTTCATCGCCGGCAGGATGGTGTCGCTCAGATAGTCGAAATGATGCGATTCACGAAAGAAATCGGTCTTGTTGGTCGTGACCGCGTTGATCAGGAACGTCGTTTCCTCCGCCAGGTTGCCGTGGGCGAACAGCCAGTCGCAATAGCCCGCGATCGTGCCGCTGCCGGTCGCGCGCACCCGACGGCGCAGGCGACTTTCCAGCATGATGATCTTGTTGTCGGGCATCTTGATGCCGGTGGTGTCGTAGATGAACGCAGCAAGGCGGGCGAAGTCGGCCCGTCCGAGCGGATCGGGTGCGCCTGCGACCTGTCGCGTCGCGGTGCGGGGCAGCGCGTTCACAGGCTCCACTCCACCGACAGCCAGCCGCGCTGGAAATCGGTGGCGAAGCGATCGGCGCGATAATTGGCATACCCCGCCATCAGCGTTGCCCGGCCGATCCGCCCGGTGGCGACCACATCGAATTCGTCGCCGTAATGGCGCACCAGCCGGTCGCTCTCGAATCGGTGGGCGGTCAGTTCCAGGCCGACCTTGTCGAACGTTCCGCGCGTCTTCCACGACGGCGTCACGCCGGCGTAGAGGTCGCGGACGCCGTCGGGCGGGGTGACCGCGAACCGGCCGGCCCAGCCCTGGAAACGGATCGCCGAGCCGTCGGGCGTCTGGAAGCTGGTGAAATCGCGGCCATCGTCGGCGCCGCGGACTTCGTACCCAAGCTTTCCGGACAGCGCCCGGCGGGCCAGCGCAACCTCGCCGATGTAATATTGCGCACCGTAGCGATTGGGATTGCGATGGTGATTGCTCTGCCGCGCATAGCTGGCGACGTAGGACAGCCGAAGCGCGCCGGGCAGGTTGCGGTCGCCGGCCAGGCGGACGCCGATGTTGCGGTTCTCTAGGCGATAGCCCTGCACCGCAGGATCGTCTTGATCGATGAGATAGACGAAGCCGGTCAGCGTGCCGACCGGTGACGCATATCCCAGCAGCGCGAAGACATTGTCCCCGGGGATCGATTCAGGGCGCGCGCCGTGACCCTGCCGTCCCATCGGCGTGCGGACGCTCCAGGCATAGGTGACGTCGAGCGATAGGCGGGGCACCGGCGTCGCCTGCACGCGCACGGCGTCGAACGTCTGCTGGTTCTGGCGAAAGCTCGACGACCCCACGAACCGCTGGTCGGCCAGTTCGATCAGTTGCCGACCCGCGGTGATCGATCCGTGCGCGCTATCGTAGCGCAGCGCGAGCCGATTGAGTTCGATGTTGTCGGCATCCGGGATCAGCGGCAGGTCCGACCGGCCGTTGAAGCCGTCGTTGAACCGGCGGCCGAGGGCGACGGTGGCTTCGCCCTCGATCACGACGCTGACCGGTCCCTGCTTCACGACGACACCCGGCCGGGCGCGCAGCGTCAGCGCATCGGCATTTTTGGGGATGCCGTCCTGGTCGATCGCTTCGAAGCGCAGACGGACGTTGGCGATCGGCGTGATGGTGGCGTCCTGCGCCCGGGCGGTGCCGACAGGGGTCAGCATCAGGGCGCAGAACAGGGTGCCCCGGCCGACCATGCGGCGGGGATCGGCGATAATCGACACGGGATAGTCCTTTCTTGGGTGCGGTTCAGGCCGCTTGGGCGACGTTTGGCAGGACGCGCGCGTCCTCTTCGGACGAAAAGATGCCGTTCGTCGCCAGAAGCACGACGAACCCGTCGGGCCGGCGAACCACGCCCTCGATATACTCTGATCGCCAGCGGACGCCGATATCGGGCGTCTCTTCGATCTCTGCGGCGGCGAAGCTGCTGACGTCGAGGACGCGGTCGACGACCAGCCCCAGTGTCAGCACCCTGCCGCCGATCGGCACGTCGACCACCAGCACGCGCGTGGCCAGCGTGACATCCGCCGCGGCGAGGCCGAGGCGGACCCGAAGGTCCACCATCGGCACCGCTTGGTCGCGCACATCGGTCAACCCGATCAGCCACGACGGTCCGTGCGGAATGGCGGAGGCGTCACGATGATCGAGGATTTCGCGCACCGATCCGACCGGCAGGGCGAACATCTCCCGTCCCAGGCCGAAAACGACCGCCTGGACGTCTCCGCCGCCGCTCATGCCGCGCGTCCGAACTCGGCGTCCTCGCCGTCCGGCCCGCCGGTGGCGAGGTCCAGGGCGAAGCCGCGCACGCGCGACTGCTGGTCTGCGACCGAGCCGGGCTTGGCCTTCTTGACGCTCGCCTTGGCCTGCGGCGCCCGCACCTTGGCCTTGACCTTCGGCGCGGTCTTGGTCGTGGCGACCGCGACGGGGCGGACGGATGGACGGACGGCATCGATCTGGAAGAAGGCCATGCCCTCCTGCAATTCCTCCGCCTGGTTCGCCAGTTCCTCCGACGTCGACGAAATCTGCTCGGATGCGGACGCGTTCTGCTGCGTCACCGTATCCAGCTGCTGGATCGCCTCGTTGATCTGCGATGCACCGATGTCCTGTTCGCGACATGCCGCGCTGATTTCGGTGACGAGTTCGGCGGTCCGTCGGATGTCCGGGACCAGCTTCGACAGCATCTCGCCGGCCTGCGCCGCTGCAGCGACCGTGTCGGATGAAACCGCACTGATCTCCGCCGCCGCGCTCTGGCTGCGTTCGGCCAGCTTGCGCACTTCGGACGCGACCACCGCAAAGCCCTTGCCATGCTCGCCGGCCCGCGCCGCCTCGACCGCAGCGTTCAGCGCCAGCAGGTCGGTCTGACGCGCGATCTCCTGGACGATGCCGATCTTTTCGGCGATCGTGCGCATTGCGCTGACCGCCTTGTCGACCGCCACGCCGCTCGCTTCGGCGTCCTTCGACGACTGACGCGCGATCTTCTCGGTCTGCGCGGCATTGTCGGCGTTCTGCTTGATGTTGGCGGTCATCTGCTCCATCGATGCCGACGCTTCCTCGGCGGCCGCGGCCTGTTCGGTCGCACCCTGCGACATCTGATCGGCGGTCGAGGACAATTGCTGCGTGCCCGATGCCACGTTCTGGGCGGCAAGGGCGGCATCGCCGACGACGCCGCGCAGGCGATCTACCATCGACACCAGTGCGTGGCCCAGCTTGTCCTTGTCCGACAGCGGCTGATGCTCGACCGTCAGGTCACCGCCGGCCAGCGTATCGGCGAGCGCCGCAGACGTGCGCAGATTTGCGGTCATCCGATTGACCGTGACGACCAGATCCTTGATTTCGTCGTTGGTCGTCACCGTCACTTCCTGGTCGAGATCCCCGGTCGCGACGGCGTCGATGGCGGTGGCGATCCGGCGCAGACCGACCGAAACCACATGCGAAATCCACACCGCGCCGCCCACGGCGAGCAGCAGGGCGATGCCGGCGACGATCAACAGCATCGTCCGCGCCGACTGATAGGTCGCATTGGCTTCCGCGGCCGCCTGCGCCATGCGCCCCTGGTTGTAGGTGACCAGATTGTCGACGGCGGTGCTGAGCGCGAGGACCTTTTGCCGCGCTTCGCCCATCGACAGCTCCATGCCTTCCCTGGTCTTGCCCTGATCAGCGAGCGCGATCACGCGATCGTTCTGCTTGCGGTATTCGCCCCACTTTGCGCCGGCATCGCTCCACAGCGCCTTGCCCTCCGCCGAGACGGCCTTGCGCAGGCCATCGGCCAGCATCGTTTCGATGCGGGTACGCTGCTTGGCGATCCCTTCCTTGAATTCCGCGGTCTGTGCGGGATCGGTGGACATCAGGATGTTCTTTTCGTTCCGCCCGACGCGAGACGCCTCGGCGTCGATCGACTGCGCCAGGTTCAGGCGGTCCGCCGGGCCCTGGACGACGCCGACCAGCGCGTCGTTCAGGCTGCCCATCCGGGCGACGCTCAGGCCGACGATGCCGGCCAGGATGGCCACGAGGATCATGAACGTGACCCCCAGTTTCATTTTGATCGTTGCACGCATGTGGAAAGCTCCGATGTGAGATGGTGAAAGAGTGATGGTTTCGAAAAGGAGTCGCAGGTGATGCGTCCCGCGATCGGTCGTCAGGCGTCGGATGCTGCCTGTGATCGGCCGATCGGCCGGAACAGCGCCTGCAGGTCGGGCAGGACGACGATGCCGTCCTGCCGCCGGACGAGCTGGCGCACGTGCTCGCGCGGCCAGCGCATGCCGATCGCCGGCGGGTCCTCGCACGCGGCGGGATCCAGCGTGGCGACTTCGTCGACGCTGTCGGTCGCAAGGCCGACCAGCTGCGTTTCGTCGTCCAGCGTCAGTTCGACGACGATGATCCGGCTGTCCTGCGTGTCCGCCGTCTTTTCCATGCCGAAGGCGGGGCGAAGATCGGCGAGCGGGATCACCCGTCCGCGAAAGTTGATGACATGTCCGGCAAGCCGGTGGGCGCCGGGCACCGCGGTGCGCGGCACCACGTCCAGGATTTCGCGGACGATGACGGCGTCGAGCGCGAACGTCTCTCCGCCCATCCCGAACATCAGGACTTCGCCGCCGCCGTCGGCCGGCGTCTGATTGGAAATCGGCATGATTTTATGCAGCGGCGCGAAGCCGCTCCTCCCGTGGCTGGGCCGCTGCGACGAGCTGGCCGATGTCGAGGATCAGGGCGACGCTGCCGTCGCCGAGGATGGTGGCGCCGGCGAACGCCGCGACATCGCGGTGCAGCGGCGACATCGACTTGATGACGGTCTGGTGGTTGCCGATGATCTGGTCGACGACCAAGCCGACGCGTTCGTTGGCGATCGAGACCACGACGATCTTCTGGAACGGATCGGGCGGCGTGTCGGTGGCGAACATTTCGCGCAGCCGCAGGAACGGCACCAGCCGGTCGCGGATCGAAATCACGCTGCGCCCGCGCGAGCGCAC
>DASTEN010000377.1:0-4931 GCA_035709645.1 Sphingomonas sp. | reverse complement strand
GGGGATCAATAGTCGCTGAGGGTCTCGAGACTCACTCGGGCCAGCCAGAACTTATCCCCGCCGTCGCGGGGATGACGATTTTAGAGCTGATGCCCGGTCCGGTCCCGCTTCGTCTCCAGATACTTCGCATTGTGCGGATTGGCCGGCAACATCAGCGGCACGCGCTCGGCCACCGCGATCCCCGCCGCTTCCAGCCCCGCCACCTTCGCCGGATTGTTCGTCAGCAACCGGACATCGCGCTGCCCCAGCAGGTCGAGCATACGCGCCGCGACGCGGAAATCGCGCGCGTCGATGGCGAAGCCCAGCCGGGTATTGGCGTCGACCGTGTCGAACCCCTGATCCTGCAGCGCATAGGCGCGCAGTTTGTTGACCAGGCCGATCCCGCGGCCCTCTTGGCGCAGATACAGCAGGACTCCCCAGCCACCGCCAGCGATCCGGCGTAGCGCTTCGTTCAGTTGCGGGCCGCAGTCGCACTTCAGGCTGCCGAGCACGTCGCCGGTCAGGCATTCGCTGTGGAGCCGCACCAGGGGTGGCGTGCCGTCGGGACGACCGAGGATCAGCGCGACATGTTCCCCGGCGGCTTCGGGCGTGCGGAACGCGACGATCTCCGCGTCTTCGATCGCCGCGACGGGCAGGCGGGCGCGGGTCGCGATGACCAGGCGCGTCGCATCCTCATGCGCGGCGATGTCGTCGGGGTTGATCGCGACGTCGCCGGTCGCATCTTCGCGAACGAAAAACGCCGGAAGTACGCCCGCGACGCGTGCGAGCAGCAGCGCGGCGGCAGCATCGTCGGCGTGGGGCACCGCGATCGCGCGGAACGGCCCCTTCATCGGCGTCGCCAGATCGCGCTGCGGATCGGCGAGCGCAGTGGCGGTCGCGAAATCGATCCAGGGCGCGCGTTCGACCAGCACCGGCGCGTCGGGCACCGCGGCGTCACGCTGGTTGGCGAGCTTCAGCGTCGCGGCGCGTCCGGCCGACAGCAGCACCGGCGCGGTGCCGGCGGAATCGAATTCCGACAATCGCGTCGCGTCCGCCGTCTCGATCGCGAGCAGCGTCAGCGCGCCGACCGATACCGGCCAGCCGCGCCGGAGCGCATCGACCGCCCGTGCCGCCGCCTTCGGATCGCTCACAGATCGAACTCGGTGACGATAGGCACGTGGTCGGAGGGTTTGAGCCAGCTTCGGCAGGGCTCGCACACGCGGTGCGACACCGCCTTGTCGGCGACCGCAGGGCTGGCCCACATATGGTCGAGCCGTCGGCCGCGGTCGGATGCCGCCCAGTCCTTTGCGCGGTAGCTCCACCAGGTATGGAGGCGCGCAGGCGTGGGATAAAACTTGCGGCCCAGGTCGACCCAACCGTGCGCCTGTTGCAGCCTGGCGAGCGCTTCGACCTCGATAGGCGTGTGGCTGACGACGTCGAGCAGCGCCTTGTGGTTCCACACATCCTCGGGCAGCGGCGCGATGTTGAAGTCGCCCGTCAGCACGGTCGGCACGTCGAGCGTTTCGGACCAGCGCGTCATCCGCTCGACGAAATCGAGCTTCTGGCCGAACTTGGGGTTCACTTGCGCGTCGGGCACGTCGCCGCCGGCGGGGACATAGACATTTTCCAGCCGCAGCCCGTTCGGCAACCGCACGCCCACATGCCGCGCTTCGCCATTCGCCTGCCAGTCCAGCCGGTCGTCCTCGACCAGCGGTACGCGACTGACGATCGCGACACCGTGGTGCATCCGCTGGCCGTGGATGATGACATGGTCGTATCCCAGCGCCCGGAACGCGGCAGCGGGGAAATCGGCATCGACGACCTTGGTTTCCTGAAGGCAGAGGATGTCAGGCGATTGCTCGGTCAGGAACTGCTCGACGATGCCGATGCGGAACCGGACGGAATTGATGTTCCAGGACGCGATGCTGAGGGTCATGCGCGCGGGATGTAGGGGGTTTGCTGTCGGTCCGCAAAGCCCGACACGGTTAAGCCGTGTCGTCGGACGCGGCGTAGCCGCGCCGGCCGGGCCATTTCATTTCTGCGAAGCGGAAATGAAATGGCCCCCGCTCCGGGGGCATGGAGCGAGGGCCGACCTGTCGTTCGTCACGCAGGCTGGAGGGGGGGCCGGATGTCGTCCGGGCAACAGGGGGAATCCCGGACTGGAAAGCCCCCGCCTCCGCACGTAGATAAATAGCCGGCTAATCCTGTCGCTCAGATGAACGCTTTCGTTCATTTTGGCTCAGTTGCGTACCGAACCCCTCTTCGGATCGCTCCATTTGAACGTCCCGTCGCTCACCGCTGCGCCGAACTGCTGATTCGACAAGCGGATCGATGTGCGATTCCCCTGGCTGTCGAGCGCGACCCAGCCCTGCAGCATCAGTCCGCCCGGCGCCGATGCCTGCTTGGCGAAGACCAGCGTGATCCGGCCGAATTCGGGCCGCTTGGGATCGCGCACCTCGACACTGACGACGTTCGGATTCGCACTCGGCTGGACGGTGGCGAAGCGCGAGACGTCCTTGGTCGGGTCGAGCAGCACGCCCAGCGGCGAATTGCCGACCGGCCACCGCGACTTCTGCCCGACCGAATAATCGAGGAACCACAGATATTTCCCGTCGCCGACGATCAGGATGGGAACACCCTTTTCATATTGAAACCGGACCTTGCCCGGCTTCTTCAGCGTCAGGGTGCCGGTCAGCACCTTTCCGGCGCGGTCGGTCTGGGTGAAGTTGGCGGTCATCGTCGACACGGACTGCAGGTGCCGCTGGACCTGCACGATTTCGGGCGCGGTCTGCGCGACGGCCGGTGCGGCGATGGCGACCACCGCAGCGGTCAGGGAGAGTGGTTTGAACATCTGCACCACATGAAAGCGCGGCGTTGAACGCGGCGTGAACCCCGCCGTTCCGAGGAGTCAGGTCTCGCACAGTTCGTGCTGAGCTTGTCGAAGCACCGTATTTCGTGCCGTCAAGTCAATCGGGCGTATCGGAGAACGGTGCTTCGACAAGCCCAGCACGAACGGAAAATATAAAACCTCTCACCGTCACCCCAGCGGCCGCCCATCCTCGTCCATCAGCACTTCGCGGCGGCCGACGTGGTCGGGCTTGCCGACCAGACCGTCCTTTTCCATCCGTTCGATCAGGCGCGCCGCCGAATTGTAGCCGACGCGCAGCTGGCGCTGAAGCCAGCTGGTCGAGGCCTTCTGGCTCTGCGCGACATGCTGGACGGCCTGGCGATAGAGCGCGTTCTCGGGCGTGTCGTCGCCGATCGGCGCACCATCCAGCGCGAAGCCGCCCTCTTCGGGATCGTTGGTGACCGCGTCGATATATTCGGGCTCTCCCTGCGCGCGCCAGAAGTCGGCGACGGCCTGCACCTCGTCGTCGCTGACGAAGGGGCCGTGAACGCGCGCGGTGCCGCGGCCGCCGGGCATGTAGAGCATGTCGCCCTTGCCCAGCAGCTGTTCGGCACCCTGTTCGCCCAGGATCGTGCGCGAATCGATCTTTGACGTCACGTGGAAGCTGATGCGGGTCGGCAGGTTCGCCTTGATGACGCCGGTGATGACGTCGACCGACGGGCGCTGAGTCGCCATGATCAGGTGGATGCCCGCCGCGCGCGCCTTCTGCGCCAGCCGCTGGATCAGGAATTCGACTTCCTTGCCCGCGGTCATCATCAGGTCGGCGAGTTCGTCGACGATGATGACGATCTGCGGCAGCGGATTGAGGTCGAGCGTCTCTTCCTCGTACATCGGCTTGCCGTTGTCGTCGTAGCCGACATGGACTTTCCGGCCGAGCGTCTGCCCCTTGGCCTTGGCCGCGCGGACCTTGTCGTTGAAGCTGGCGAGGGAGCGGACGTTGACGCTCGCCATCATCCGGTAGCGGTCCTCCATCTGCTCGACCGCCCATTTCAGCGCGCGGACCGCCTTGGGCGGATCGGTGACGACATCGGCCAGCAAGTGGGGAATGCCCTTGTAGATGCTGAGTTCGAGCATCTTGGGGTCGATCATGATCATCCGGCACTGGTCCGGGGTCAGCCGGTACAGCAGCGACAGGATCATGCTGTTTAGGCCGACCGACTTGCCCGAACCGGTCGTACCCGCGACCAGCAGGTGTGGCATCGGCGCCAGATCGGCGACGACCGGGTCGCCGGCGATGTTCTTGCCCAGCACCAGCGGCAACCCTTGAGCGGCATCGAACGCATCGCTGCCGATCAGTTCCTGAAGCGCCACCGCCTCGCGCCGGGCGTTGGGCAGTTCGATGCCGATGACGGTGCGGCCGGGAATCGTCGCGACGCGTGCCGAGATGGCGGACATGTTGCGCGCGATATCGTCGGCCAGCGCGATGACGCGGGTCGCCTTGATGCCGGGTTCGGGCTCCAGTTCGTACATCGTCACGACGGGTCCGGGGCGGACCTCGACGATCGCGCCCTTCACCTTGAAATCGTCGAGCACGCTTTCGAGCAGCCGCGCGTTGCGTTCCAGCGCCGCCTTGTCGATCGTCGGATTGGCGTTGGGCGGCGGGGGTTTGAGCAGATCGAGCGGCGGCAGCGTGAAGTTGTCGCGCAGGTCCAGGCTCTGCTGGCGGGTTTCCTTCTTCGCGGGCGCGGGCGGGACCTGGCGGTCGGCGATCAGCGGGCCCGGCCGATCGATCGGCACCGCGACCTTGCGTGGAGCGGGGCCGGTGGCGACCGGAACGCCGTCTTCCTCGTCTTCGTCCGCATCGTCGTCGACGTCGAACACATCGTCGGCATCGACGGCGCCCGGCCTGGTTCGCGCGCGCGGCGGCGTCGCACGGCGCAGGCGCGGCAGCGACAGCCGCGCTTCCGGCAGGTCGAGGTTGATGCCGCGCGTCCAGACGAATACACCGATCAGGCCGAGGGCCACGCCGGTGATCCGCATCGCCCAGAGTTCGATCCCGGCGTTCCCGATCAGCGCGATGCACCAGCGGAACGCATCGGCCACC
>DASTEN010000376.1:0-3026 GCA_035709645.1 Sphingomonas sp. | reverse complement strand
TCGATCGCCTGACCGATCTCGATGCGGACTTGAACGCGGGCAACGTGCTGGGCGGCGTGTCGCTGCGCGGCGAACTCGACGTCGGACCGGGCACGCTGACCTCGATCACGGCATGGCGCTTCTGGGACTGGAAGCCGGCGAACGACCGGGATTTCACCGGACTGCCGATCACCACCTTGTCACAGAACCCGACGAAGCAGGATCAGTACACGCAGGAATTTCGCTACGCCGGCGACGGCCGGGGGTTCGACTATGTCGTCGGGCTGTTCGGATTTTATCAGGACATCCACACGACGGGCATCCAGCGCCAGGGATCGGCGGCCAGCCGCTGGCTGATCAACCCGACGAGCGCGCTGGCGAGCGATCCGACCGTTCTCGACGGGCTGACCGCGGAAAACGATATCCGCCTGAAGAACTTCAGCGGCGCGCTGTTCGGCAAGCTCAACCTGCGGCTGGGTGATCGCTTCACCGTGTCGCCGGGTTTCCGCGTCAATTACGATGACAAGGTCGGCAGCTACGTCAGCATCGTCCGGGATGCGCAGGGCAATCTGGTGCCCTATACCGGCGGTACCGCACGGCAGGCCACCCAACGCGACGCCATCCAGCCGCAAGCGTTCACCGACGAAGCGTACCGCGCCTGGAACGTATCCTACGACCTGACCGGATCGTACAAGCCCGCCCAGGACATGCTGCTGTACGCGACCTATGCCCATAGCTTCAAATCGGGCGGGTTGAACCTGAACGGCGTTCCGGTGGTGAACGGCGTCGTGCAGACGCAACTCGCGCAGATCGCGCCCGAGAAGGTCGATCACGTCGAAGCCGGCATGAAGGCGCAATTCGCGGACCGGCGGATAACGCTGAACGTCACCGGCTTCTGGACGACCATCCGCGATTACCAGGCGATCGTGAACAACCAGTCCACCTCCACGCTGCGCGGGTATCTCGCCAACGCAGGCAAGGTCCGGGTGCGGGGCGTAGAGGCGGACTTTTCGATCCGCCCCTCCGACCGCCTGACCGCTTATGTCAACGGCGCCTTCAACGACGCGCGCTATCTCGACTTCGAGAACGCTCCATGCCCGCCCGAACTGTCCGGGGGCGGGACCGGGACGCCGATCGGGGCGCCGGGCGCACCGGGCACCAACAGCCCGATCGTCTGCGACATTTCGGGCCAACGGATGCCCGGCGTGTCGAAATGGGCATTCTCCTATGGTGGGGAATATAACCTGCCCGCGCGATTGTTCGGGCTCGATGGGCAGACCTATGTCGGCGTCGACGCCAGCACGCGGACGACATTCTCGTCCAATGCCTCGCGATCGATCTACACCGATATCGACGGGTACACGCTGACGAACCTGCGCGCCGGATTCCGCAGCACGAACGGGTTCAACGTGTTCGGCTGGGTGCGCAACGTCTTCGACACGCGTTATTACGAGGTGCTGGCGACCACACCGGGGAATACCGGGCTGATCGCGGGGAATGTGGGCGATCCGCAGACATATGGTGTGACGCTGGGTAAAAGCTTTTAGCCTTCCGTGCTTCCGCGCAGCCGGTAGCCCAGGGTTGGACGGAATGTCGCTTGTGGCCCTGGGCTGCGCGTGCGCGCAAGCACGGTGGGATGGGAGGGTGGGGGCGCCCGCCGTCGTCGGTCGCTGAGCCAGCGCCCGCCGGCCGGTTTGGTGGCGCTTCGCGCTACGCCGGACGCAGTCTGCCTGCCACCAAACGCAAACGCCCGAGCCGTTTCCGGCCCGGGCGTCCTGCGTGACGAAAATGAATTCGTCAGCCCCCTTGATTCCAACCATCTGCCCGCACGCCGATCCTCCCAGAACGACGGGGCCGACGGCCTCCCTGAACCGCGGCCATTGCCTGCGTCTCAGTGCGATGGTGAGTATGCAGGCGCGGCGTGCTTGTCATCCCTGAACGCAGCCTGTCGCGACGATTGCGCGACAGTTGTGGGAATCGTGCAACAGCACGCTTGCCGCCGCCTGGGCGCCCCCGTAGGGCGGGAGCCATGTTATTATCGTCCTATGAGCGGATGATCGCGCGCCGATACCTGCTGCCGGGCCGGGGAGAGGCGTTCATCGCGCTGGTCGCGGGGATCAGCCTGGTCGCGGTCATGCTCGGCGTCGCCGCGCTGGTCGTCGTGATGAGCGTCATGAACGGCTTCCGCGCCGAGCTGTTCGACAAGATCGTCGGACTGAACGGGCACGCCGTGGTCCAGGGCTATGGCAACCAGCTGCGCGACTGGCGGGAGATCCTGGCCGAAACGCGCAAGATTCCGGGGATCACCTCCGCCACGCCGCTGATCGAAAATCCGCTGATGGCCAGCGCACAGGGTCGGGTCGCCGGAGTCATCGTCCGCGGGATGCGGGTCGAGGACATTCGCACCAACCCGACGCTCAACAGCAACGTCGTCGCGGGCTCGCTTAGCAATCTGCGGCCCGGCAGTGGCATGATCGGCATCGGGTCGCGCTTGGCCGAGTCGCTGGGCGTATCCGAGGGGGCCGAGGTCCAGTTGATCAGCCCCGAGGGGCCGGCGTCGCCGATGGGCACTGTGCCGCGCATCGTCAGCTACCGCGTCGGCGCGATCTTCGAAGTCGGCGTCTTCGACTACGACAAGGCGTTCGTCATCATGCCGATGCAGGACGCGCAGACCCTGCTGCTGATGGGCGATTCGGTCGGCATGATCGAGGTCGACGTGGCCGATCCCGACAAGGTCGCCGACATCGCCACCCCCCTGGCGCGCGCCGTCGGCCGCAGCGGCGTTGTCCAGGACTGGCGCCAGATGAACTCGCAATTGTTCGAAGCGCTGTCGGTCGACCGGCTGGTGACGTTCACCGTCCTGTCGATCCTGATCATGGTGTCGGTGTTCAACATCCTGTCGTCGCTGATCATGCTGGTCCGGGCGAAAACCCGGGACATCGCGATCCTGCGCACCATGGGCGCGACGCGAGGGGCGCTGATCCGGATCTTCATGACGGTCGGGACCTCGATCGGCGCGGTCGGGATCGCGCTAGGTCTGGTGCTCG
>DASTEN010000375.1:0-5666 GCA_035709645.1 Sphingomonas sp. | reverse complement strand
CAGTTCGACGCCAACGACTGGTATTATGTCGCCCGCGACACGCGCAATTTCGCCTTCAACAACCCCCGCCCCGTCCAGCAATCGACGCTGCGGGTGCGCTTCAACGATGCCGGCGTGGTGACCGCGATCGATCGGATGGGCCTGGAACAGGTCGCCTCGATCTCGCCCGAGAGCAAGAAGACGCCGACGCTGGGTCGCGAGCGCGGATTCTTCCAGGATCTGTTCGGCAACATCGGCACGGTCGGCGCAGCGGGTGCCGGCGCGCCCGGCGGCGGCAACGGCCCGTAAGGTCCTGAACGCAAGCGGCCGCGTCGCAGATAAGCGCCGACGCGGCCGAGTGCGCCCGTTACGCACTGGTCCCGAAAGGGGTAAGGACCACGACACGCAACGCGCGAGTCGCGGAATGGTTCGCCGTCGATCATCGACTGTCGGCGGCCGGGTGACGGCCCGGGACAGACGGTTGGATCTGCCGGCCGGTCATCGCATCGCCGCCCAATCCGGAGCCTGTATGATCGTTCGATCCGTCGCCCTGCTGCTGTCGGGCACCGCCGCCATCCCGGCTGTCGCACAGGATCGCGCGCCCCACCCGGCGGAGGTCATCGTGATCGGTCGCGGCCTGCCCGCCCGCCCCGGCGACCGTACCGCGGACGTCGTGTCGATCGACGCCGACCGGATTCAGGAAAGCGCCAGCGGGCGGCTGGAAACCGTGCTGGCCGACGTCGCCGGACTGCAGCAGTTCCGCCGGAGCGACTCGCGGTCGGCCAACCCGACCAGCCAGGGCATTTCGCTGCGGGGGATCGGCGGCAATGCCTCCAGCCGCGCATTGCTGGTCCTCGATGGCGTACCCCAGGCCGATCCGTTCGGCGGTTGGGTCGCCTTCCCGGCATATGCGACCGATCGCATCGGCCTGATCCGCGTGACGCGCGGCGGCGGCAGCGGCTATTTCGGTCCGGGCGCGCTGGCCGGCACCGTCGAGATCGAAAGTGCCGACCCCGCCGGACAGCCGGCACTGGCCGCCGACCTGTCCTATGGCAGTCGCCGGTCGGTATCCGCCGTCGCGTCGGGACTGTTGGTCCGCAACGACGGCTTCGCAACGCTGTCGGCCGCCTACGGTCGCGGTGACGGCTTCATCCCGACGGTCGCCGAAAGCCGCGGCCCGGCCGATCGGCCGGCACCCTTCGAGCAATTTTCCGTGGCGGCGCGCAGCGTCGTCGCGCTGGGGGATCGGACCGAGCTTCAGGCCAATCTCTCGGGTTTTGCGGATACCCGCGAACGCGGAACCGCCTTCACCCGCAATCGCAGCGAAGGCGCGGACGCCAGCGTACGGCTGATCGGTCGGGGGCCGTGGGGCTGGTCCGCGCTCGCCTATCTTCAGACCCGCGCGTTCGCCGCGCAATTCGCCAGCGTCGATGCGGCGCGCACGGTCGCGACGCAGACGCTGGACCAGTACAACACCCCCGCTACCGGTATCGGTGGTCGGATCGAGATCGTGCCACCGGTCGGCGAAGGCCGCGACCTGCGCGCGGGGGTGGACGTCCGCCGCGTTGCCGGACGGACGCAGGAAACGTTCACCTACGTCGCCGCATTGCCGACGCGCCGTCGCGTGGCGGGGGGCGCTGCGCTGACCTACGGCCTGTTCGCCGACGCCAGCCTGACCACCGGTCCGGCGACGCTGAGCCTAGGCGGGCGGGTCGATCGCTGGCGGCTGTCGGATGGCGCACTGCGCGAAACGATCCTGGCGACGGGAGCGCCGCTGACGAACGCCGTCGCTTCGGACCGTACCGGGACCGAATGGACCGGCCGCGCCGGCATCGCGGTGACGCCGGTGACGCCGGTGACCCTGCGGGCGTCGGCCTATCGCGGGTGGCGGCTGCCGACGCTGAACGAACTCTATCGCCCGTTCCGTGTCGGCGCGGATGCGACGGCGGCCAATGCCGCACTGGCACCCGAACGCCTGACCGGCATCGACGGCGGCGTGACGCTGACGCCCGGCGCCGGCGTCTCGCTGACGGCATCGCTGTTCTGGAACCGGCTGAACGGCGGGATCGCGAACGTCACCGCCGGCCGGGGTCCGGGGAATTTCCCCGGCGTCGGATTCGTCGCGGCGAACGGCATCTACCGCATGCGCCAGAACCTGGAGGCGATTCGATCGACGGGGCTGGAGATCGATGCCCGCTGGCAAAGCGGCCCGGTATTGGCGCAAGCCTCCTGGAGCCGGGTCGACCCGCGCGTGATCGCCAGCGGCGCTGCCGCGGCGCTGGATGGATTGCGCCCGGCGCAAACCCCGCGCGACCTGCTGTCGGCGTCCGTCGGTTGGCGCAAGGGGGGCGCCGCCGTCTCGACAACGCTGCGCCATGCCGCCCGCCAGTTCGAGGATGACCAGAACAGTCGCACGCTTGCCCCGGCGACCACGCTCGATGGCTATGCCGCGATGCCACTGACCCGCGCGCTCGGCATCGAGCTGCGGGCGGAAAACCTGTTCGACGCCCGGGTCGAGGCGGGGATCAGCGGCGCCACGATCGTCGAACGCGCGACGCCGCGGACACTGTGGCTGGGGCTGACGCTGCGGACAGGCTGAGCCGCGCTCCGCCTGCGCTTGGGGCCGAAGCGGCATCGCGATGGCGTCGGTTTCAGGTATCGATCGGCCATATCGCACAGGCACCGGACATCGCGGGCGTTTCGCGCATTCTGGTTCCTGCATGACGACTCCACAGATATTATCGATCGCCACGCTGATCGGGATGATGGCGCTCTTCCTCTGGGGTCGCTTTCGCTACGATGTGACGGCTATCCTGGCCCTGCTGGCGGCATTGGCGCTGGGCATCGTTTCGCCGAAGGACGCGTTCAAGGGGTTTTCGGACGACATCGTCATCATCGTCGGGTCGGCACTCGTCATCTCGGCGGCCGTGCAGCGATCGGGCGTGATCGAACACGGTCTGCGGATCGTCGGCCGACGGGTCAGGCGCGTGCGGTCGCAGTTGATCGTGCTGACCGCGTCGGTCGGGATCGCCAGCGCGCTGGTCAAGAACATCGGTGCGCTCGCCATGCTGATGCCGGCATCGTTCCAGATGGCCAAGCGGAACGATGCCAGCCCATCCGTCTTCCTGATGCCCATGTCGTTCGCCGCACTGCTGGGCGGCTTGATGACGCTGGTCGGCACGTCACCGAACATCATCGTCAGCCGTGTGCGGGAACAGATGACGGGCGAGGCCTTCGGCATGTTCGATTACACGCCGGTCGGGCTCGGACTGTTCGTCATGGGGCTGATCTACCTGCGCTTCGCCTACCGCCTGATCCCGCGCGATCGGCGGGCGGCCCCGACGATGGGGGAAGCGCTGGATATCCGCGGCTATGTGACCGAAGTCGTTCTGCCGACCGGCTCCCCCGCGATCGGGGAAACGGTGCAAGCATTCCTCGACCGACACGAAAACGAAGTCGTCATCACCCAGATGCTCCGTGCGGGCCTGCGCAGCGCCCCGCTGGCCGACACCGTGCTGCATGTCGACGACACGCTGATCCTGGGCGGCGAACCCGACGCCCTGGAACGCGTCATCGCCGGGGATCGTCTGGCGTACGAAGGCGACGAGCGCGAACGGGCGCAGGAACAGCGCGAAAAGGAAAATGGCGGCACGCCGAGCGAGGTCGGCGTCATCGAAGCGGTGGTGAACGTCGATTCCCTGCTGGAGGGGCAGACGGCGGGTCGCCTGAAGCTGCAACGCCGTTTCGGCGTGAACCTGATCGCAGTCTCGCGCCGGGGCGAGCGGCTGTCCCGGCGCCTTGCCAACATCCCGCTTCGCGCGGGCGACGTCGTCGTGCTGCAAGGCATTCTGGAGACGATGCCCGAGAAGCTACGCGAGCTCGGGTGTCTGCCGCTGGCCGAGCGCGACCTGCGCCTGGGATCGAAACGGGCAAAATGGCTGCCGATCCTGATCCTCGCCGCCGCGATGGTACTGACCGCGTTGGGATGGGTGCCCGTCGCCGTTGCCTTCTTCGCCGCCGCCGGTCTGGTGATGGCGACGGGCGTCATCAGCCCGCGCGAGGCCTATGGAAACATCGAATGGCCGATCCTGATCATGCTGGGCGCCCTGATCCCGGTGTCCGATTCGCTGCGCACTACCGGCGCATCGGACCTGATCGCCACCAATCTGGCGGTCGTCGCCACCGCACTGCCCGCCTGGGGCGCGGTCGCGCTGATCCTGGCCGCGGCGATGGCGGTCACCCCCTTCCTCAACAACGCCGCCACGGTGCTGGTCATGGCGCCGATCGCGGCGCAGTTCGCAAGCGATCTGGGCTATCGGCCCGAGGCATTCCTGATGGCGACCGCCGTCGGCGCGGGATGCGATTTCCTGACGCCGATCGGCCACCAGTGCAACACGCTGGTCCTGGGTCCGGGTGGCTATCGCTTCGGCGACTACGCCCGACTGGGCGCACCGCTGTCGCTGCTGGTCCTAATCATCGGAACGCCGCTGATCCCGATGTTCTGGCCGCTGCGCTGACGATCCGCGGTCCGCGGTCCGCGGTCGGCGGTCGGCGGTCGGCGGCGCCACGCCTAATCATGGCGTAGCGCCCAGGCCGGTGCGGCGCGGCTGGCCCTGAGCGATTGGCCGAGCACGGTCAGCACCGCGACCAGCATCGCCAGCAGCGTCGCGCCCAGAAAATACAGCGGCGACAGCGTGATCCGATCCTCGAACCCTGCCAGCCACGTGCGCATCGCGACGAACGCCAGCGGCCAGGCGACGATATTTGCGATCAGCACCGGCCGCAGGAACTGGCCGACCAGCAGCCTGACGATATTGGTGGCCGAGGCGCCGAGCGTCTTGCGGATGCCGATCTCCTTGGTCCGCCGCGCGGTGTTGAACGAGGCGAGCCCCCATAGGCCGACGCAGCCGATCAGCACGGCCAGGCCGGCGCCAATGCCGAACAGACGGGTGGCGCGGTCGTCGGCGTCGTAGAATTGGCCCAGCCGCTTGTCCGCCAGTTCCCCATTGTACGGCACGGTCGTCGCCATGCGCTGCCACACGCCACGCACCGCCGCCTGTACCGCGCGCGGATCGCCGGTGAAGCGGATCGACGCGATCGGGCTGAGGTCGGTGTCCTCCATCTTCGAATAATAGGTGTAGTAGGTCGCCTCGTGCGGCAGGCGGGGCGAGAAGAAGCGCATGTCCTCGACCACGCCGACGATCGTGCGCGGGCGGTTGCCCCCGACGGTCTTGCCGATCGCCTCCTCCGCCGATGCGAAGCGCAGCGTCGGCAGGGCGCGGCGGTTGATGACGATGTTCATGCCCTTCGCCAGGTCGCGCTGCGCGGTGTCGTCGCTGCGATGCGCTTCGTCGAACACCCGCCCGGCAAGGACGCGCGTACCGTACGCCTTGAAGAAATCCGGGCCGGTCGCGATCCGACGCATCGACGGGCCGTCCCCGGGCACGCCCGGCAGGGGGACGTTGTCGGCGTTGTTGTTGCCGCTGCCGCCGGCCGAACTGTCGCCGATGCCGACGCTCGTCACGCCGGGGATGTCGCGGATCGCCTGAAGGATCGCGCGCTTGCGCGGCGCGTCGATCAGGGTGTCGGCCAGCGCGGGCAGGATCAGCAGGCCGTCGCGCTTGAAGCCCAGGTCCGCGGCGCGGACGTGCCGGGTCTGCGCGACCAGGACCAGCGTGCCGATCATG
>DASTEN010000374.1:0-10716 GCA_035709645.1 Sphingomonas sp. | reverse complement strand
CGATAGTCGGTGCGGGTGATGCTGCCGTCCGCTTCACGCGAGACGATCTCGCGGTCGCCGTGCCAGGTCGCGCCGTGATCGAGGAAGCGATCGACCGTGAGCGGCGTGTCCTGCATCAGTCCGAACAACTCAGCCATCGATGCTCCCCGGTACGCACGAACGAAAACGGCGGCGCCCGAAGTGTCGGGTCGCCGCCGTCTTGCTGCCAGAAGGCTTCGCTTTTGTCGCGTGTCGATTGATGTCGATCACTGCACGCCGTGCATCCACTTCCGGATCAGCGGCGACAAGGCGATCAGCAGCAGGCCGATCGCGGTGGCGGCGAGGCCGATCGTCCAGAACACGCCGTTATAGGTGTCCAGGCTGACTTTCAGGTTGGTCACCTGGCCGCCGACGGTCTCGACCGAGGCGACCTGTGCGACCACGCCTGCGACATACTGCGCGACCGAGATCGACAGGAACCACAGCCCCATCATCAGTCCGACGATCCGCGCGATCGACAGCTTGGTGATCATGCTGAGGCCCACCGGCGAGATGCAGAGTTCCGCGAGGCTGTGGATCAGGTAGAGCCCGGCCAGCCAGCCCAGCGCCACCTTGAAGTCCGGGCCTGCGAACTGGCCGCCCCAGACGAGGAACAGGAAGCCCAGGCCCACGCCCATCAGCGCGATGGCGAACTTGACAGGGATCGACGGTTCGAGGCCACGCTTGGCAAGGCTCGCCCACAGCCAGGCCATGACGGGGGCGAAGATGACGATGAACAGCGCGTTGAACGTCTGCGTTTGCGCCGCCGGCATCTGATAGCCCAGGATGTTCAGTTCGGTGTTGCGGTCGGCGAACAGCGTCAGGCTGGACCCGGCCTGTTCGAACAGCGTCCAGAACACGGTGTTGAAGGTGATCAGCACCATCGCCACCACCATCATCTGGAATTCGGCGCGGTTGCCGCTCATCCACGACCAGATCAGGATGCCCGGCACCGACAGCAGGAAGGTGCCGAACAGCAGCTTGCCCATCAGCGGCAGGGCCAGGACATAGCCGACGATGCCCGATCCCTCGACCGCCGCGGTCGCGTTCATCAGGTTGACGAACAACAGGTAGAACAGCGGGATGCCGAGCGTGGCTGCGGCATAGATGCCCAACGCCCGGTCGGCGCCGGCGCGCTTGGGCGGTTCGCCGTATCCGTTCAGCTTGCCGCCGTCGAACTGGATCAGCGCCCACGAAAACAGCATGCCGATCGCGGCCAGGCCGAAGCCCGCCCACCAGCCGACGGTCACCGCCAGTAGCGGGCAGAAGAACTGGCTGAGCAGCGAGCCAAGGTTGATGCCCATGTAGAAGATGGTGAAGCCTGCATCGCGGCGGCGGTCGCCCTGCGCGTACAGCTCACCCACCATCGTCGAGATATTGGGTTTGAAGAAGCCGTTGCCGACGCTGACCATGCACAGCGCGATCAGCATGACGGTGACGTAGAACGGGCTGCGCGCGCCGTCCGACACGAACGCGCCGGGCGCGACGCGCTGCGCTTCCGAACCGTCGGCGGCGAGCAGCGACACCGACTTGTCGTCGTTGCCCTTGATCGACAACCGCTCGGCGCCTTGCGTGATGTAGCGTGTCTCGGCGCCGTCGGCGGCCTTTTCGACCGTCACTTCATAGCGCTGGCCATCGATCGTCGCGAACGGCTTCGCCGTCTCGCCGCCGAAGCAGAGCGTGAAATAGCCCAGCGCCATCAGCACCGCGCCGAACTTCACCGCGCGCTTGGATCCCAGATACTGGTCGGCCAGATAGCCGCCGACCAGCGGCGTCAGATAGACGAGCGCGGTGTAGCCGCCGTACAGCCCCGCCGCCTGGCGGTCCCCGAACAGGAAATGCTGCGTGAGATACAGCATGAGCAGCGCGCGCATGCCGTAATAGCCGAAGCGTTCCCACATCTCGGTCGAAAACAACCGCGCAAGCTGGCGCGGGTGGCCGAACCAGGTCTTCTGGTCGGTCGGATCGACGTGGGTGATGTCGGGCTCTTGGCGGCTGTCTGCCGTCGGGCTGTCGACCAAAGGATTCTCCCTGAATATCGCGGCGGCTGCGACCTCTCGCGCCGTCCGTGCCTATGCCGCTGGACCCTAAGCGGAAATTGGCGGGTGTAAAGCAGGTGCCGTCCGTCGCGCCGGTCCGCCAGGGTCCAAACCCGATCATGCCGCTGGTCGTGACGGAACCGATTTTGGTTCAGGGCAGGAAGCGAAGGCGCGGGGCGATGCCTCGCTCCGTTCCGGACGAACACGACAGGGCGATCATGGCCGTTGGCTTGATCGGGTTTGGACCCTAGGAGCGCGGCCATGTTCAACGACCTGACATCGCCGCTGACGCTGCTATCCACCCGCCGCTCCGGCAAGCCGCGCGACATGGTCGCCCCGGGCCCGGATGCCGGCCAGCTGGAGGAGATCGTCGCGCTGGCCAGCCGGGTGCCCGATCACGGCAAGCTGGCACCGTGGCGCTTCGTCGTGGTGGGAGCGGACCAGCGCGCTGCCTTCGCCACGCTGCTGCAGACCGCCTACCGTATCGACAAGCCCGCGGCCGGGCGGGCGGAAACGGATGCGATCGACCAATTCGCGCATCAGGCCCCGACACTGGTCGTCGTCCTGTCGAGCCCGAAGCGCGACAGTCACATTCCGGTGTGGGAGCAGGAACTGTCGGCTGGTGCCGCCTGCATGCAGTTGCTGAACGCGGCCACCGCCTATGGCTTCGTCGGCGGCTGGCTGACCGGCTGGGCGGCGTTTTCGCCGGCGGTCCGCAATGCCTTCGGCCGGGAGGGCGAGCGGATCGCGGGCTTCGTTTTCATGGGATCCCCCGCACGTCCGCTCGACGAGCGACCACGACCGGCGCTCGGCGATATTTTGTCGCACTGGCAGGTTTGACGAATCGGCGGAACGCTGTATTATGACAGCATGGCAGTATCAGACGAGAGCCCGGTCTATCTGAAACTCAGGGCGGGGATCGCCGCGGCGATCCTGCGCGGCGAATATCGCGGGGGCGACCAGTTGCCGTCGGTTCGGGCCTATGCCGCCGAACAGGGTGCCAATCCGCTGACGGTGGCCAAGGCGTATCAGAGTTTCCAGGACGACGGCTATGTCGAAGTCCGACGCGGCGTCGGCATGTTCGTCCTGCCCGGTGCTGCCGACAAGCTGCGCGCCGCGGAGCGTGAGCGTTTCCTGACCGGCATGTGGCCGCGCGTGCGCGAGCATATCGATCTGCTGGGGCTGGACGTCGAGGATCTGCTGGAGCGGGAGACGGCGTAGGGTGTGATGACGGTCGCGTCGTCACCTGTCGATCGAGTGCTGCTGGGTCGGTCGAGACCCGACCGACCCGTCGTCATCCCCGCGGAGGCGGGGGGATAGATAGCCGCTGAACTTCGTGGGTCTCGAGCCGATCAGCGAGAATTTATCCCCGCCGTCGCAACACCGCTGCCAGGCGCGCTTACATTTCTGTTCCCCGGCGAAGGCCGGGGTCCAGGCGCGCCTCGTTTCAGAAACTTACTCACCGGTTCAACTGGGCCCCGGCCTTCGCCGGCGAACAGTTGTGATTCTCGCAGTGGCCTCGCCTTCGCGGCGAGGACAATGGATTGGTCACGGCTCTCAGGTCGGGTTCCGTCCGTGACAGGGCGACGCGGAAGTCCGGCAAGGCCGACGTCGATAGACCTCCCCTTACTTCCCCCGGCACCCCTTGCCCGTCTTCGCGCAGAACGCCTTCAGCACGTCGCGCTTGAAATCCATGCCGCCCATGCTCTGCGCGGCCGCGGCCATCGCGTTGGGTTCGGCCGCGCGATAGTTTCTGGCGGCATCGGTGCGGTTGAAGGCCAGGATGGTGCGCATGTCCGCGACCGACAGCGCACCGGCATAGGCGACCCCCATCCGCTCGGTCACCCGTTCGACCATTGTCCGACCGGTTTCGGCAGCGATGCCGCGCAGCGCGGCCTGATCGGCGAGGCTAAGTCCGGGCGTGTCGCGCACCATTTCTTCGGTCTGTTGGCGGACCAGTCCCGGCGCGATCTGGCTGAACGTGCCCGATCGCGCGATCTCGGTGCCCAGCCGCGCGGCCTCCGCGCTGGGCGCGGGTGTGGCCTGAAGCAGCAGGGCGAGCAGGATCATTCGGCGCCCTCCACCGTGACGACGCCCAGTTGCCACAGGACGAACGCCATCTCTTCGGCGGCTTCCTTCAGGCTCTCCCACCGGCCCGACTTGCCGCCATGGCCGGCACCCATGTTCGTCTTCAGTAACAGGATGTTGTCGTCGGTCTTGGTCGCACGCAGCTTTGCCGCCCACTTGGCCGGCTCCCAATAGGTCACGCGCGGGTCGTTCAGGCCGCCCGAGATGAACAGCGGTGGATAGTCCTGCGCCTTGACGTTGTCGTATGGGGAATAGCTGCGGATCAGCTCGAAGGCGGCCTTGTCCTCGATCGGGTTGCCCCATTCGGGCCATTCGCCCGGCGTCAGGGGGAGCGTCGCGTCGAGCATCGTGTTCAGCACGTCGACGAACGGCACGTCGGCGACGACCGCGCCCCACAGCTCGGGATCGCTATTGACCACCGCACCCATCAGTTCGCCGCCGGCCGATCCACCGGCGATTGCGATGCCGCCCTTTTGGGCGAAGCCATGATCGATCAGACCCTTCGCCACATCGACGAAATCGTTGAACGTGTTGGTCCGCTTGGTCAGCTTGCCGTCGTGATACCATTGCTGGCCCAGGTCGTCGCCGCCGCGGATGTGCGCGATGGCGAATGCCATGCCGCGATCGAGGTAGGACATGCGACCGGTCGAGAAACCCGGGGGGATGGCGTGGCCGTACGCGCCATAGGCGTAGAGATAGACCTTGCCCGTCCCGTCTTTCGGGAAGTTCGCGGGGTAGACGATCGAACAGGGCACCTCGACACCGTCGCGCGCGACGATCTTCAGCCGCTCGGTACGATATCTCGCGGCGTCATAGCCGCTGGGGATCGTCTGCACCTTGCGCACCGTCAGCGCACCGTCGCTTAGCGCATAGTCGTAGACCGTGCCGGGCGTGACCATCGACTGATAGCTCAGCCGCAGCGTATCGACGTCATATTCGGGATTGTCGCCCAGGCCCGTGACATAGCTTGCCTCGGGAAACTGGATGCGGCGCTTCGGGCGGCCGTCGTAATAATGGATCTCGATCTGATCGAGCCCGTCCTCGCGCCCCTCGACCACGAAGAATTCGGCGAATGTCGCGACACCCGTCATGTAGAAATGCGGGTCAGGCGCGATCAGCTCCGACCAGTTGCCGGGATCGCTGATCGGCGCGGTGACCAGCCGCCACATCGGGTCGGTGTCGTTGGTGTGGATGAACAGCGTGTCGCCATGGTCGTCGACGTCATATTCGCGGCCGGTCTGGCGCGGCGCGACCAGGATCGGTTCGGCAAACACGTCATCGGCGGGCAGCAGGCGGATTTCGCTCGTCACATGGTCGCCGCTCGAAATGACGATCCACTTGCGCGACGACGTCTCGCCGACGCCGACGCGGTAGCCCTCGTCGTCTTCGTGATACAGCTCGACGTCGTCTTTGGGATCGGTGCCGAGCCGGTGGAAGCGGGCGTTGTCGGTGCGCCACTGATCGTTGGCCAGGCCATAGAGGAAGCCCGTGTCGTCGGCGTTCCAGACGATGTCGCTCAGCAGCCCGGGGATTTCGTCCGGCAGATGTTCGCCCGTCTCCAGGTCCTTCACCCGCAGCAGGAACCGCTCCGAGCCGTTGTCGTCAAAGGCATAGGCGAGCAGCCGGCCGTTGTTGCTGACCGACAGGCCGCCCAACCGGAAATAGTCCTTGCCCTTCGCAAGCGCCGGTTCGTCGAGGAACAGCTGGGCTTCGCCACCCGCGACCGGGCGGCGCCACCAGCGGCGGTATTCGCCACCGGTTTCGTGATCGCTCCAGTACAGCCAGTCGCCGTCCTTTTGCGGCACGGTCGCATCGTCTTCCTTGATCCGCGCACGCATCTCGGTGAACAGCGTGTCGGTCAGCGGCTTCAGCGGTGCCATGACCTGCTCGAAATAGGCGTTCTCGGCCTCCAGATACGCGAGCACCTCGCGGTCGGTGACCTTGGGATAGCCGGCATCGCGCAGCCACGCCCAGTCGTCGGTGATGTCGATGCCGTGATGCGTGGTGGTGCTGGGCTGCCGCTTGGCAACGGGGGGCGTGGGTCGGGTCGTCATGGGCGATGCGTTAGCCGGGGTGGAACCGGAAGGGTAGGGGGAGCCGTCTCGATCCTCCCCTGCAAGGGGAGGTGGCAGGCCGAAGGCCTGATGGAGGGGTGTCGAGCTCTCCGGACATGGTGACGCCCCTCCGTCGCCCGTACCGAGCGCCACCGCGCCTTGCAGGGGAGGGAGGATCTACCGGCACTCTTCCCCCGCCGCCCCCCGGCTGGCATGACGCGCGGCATGACCCATCACGATCGCCTGACCGCCCTTCGCACCCATCTCGCCACCCAGGACCTGGACGGGTTCATCGTCCCGCTGACCGATGAACATATGTCCGAATATGTCGGCGCCTATGCCCGGCGGCTGGAATGGTTGACCGGCTTCCAGGGATCGGCCGGCGCTGCCGTGGTGCTGGCCGGGCATGCCGGCATCTTCACCGACGGACGGTACACGCTGCAGGTCCGCCAGCAGGTATCGGGCGAGGATTATGACTATGTGCTCGTCCCCGACACGTCGATCGCCGCGTGGCTCGGCGCGAAGGCGCCCGCCGGTGCGCGGATCGGATACGACCCGTGGCTTCACACCCGCGCGTTCGTGAACGACGTGCGTGCAGCGCTTGCGGCCAAGGGGGCGGACCTGGTCGCCGTCGCCGGCAATCCCGTCGATGCCGTATGGGCGGATCATCCGGTTCCGTCCGATGCCGTGCTGATCGCCCAGAGCGATGCGCTCGCGGGGAAATCGTCGGCCGCCAAGCGCGCCGAGATCGCCGACTGGCTGAGCGGGCAGGGCGCCGACGCCGCTGTCCTGTCCGCCCTCGATTCGATCGCCTGGACGTTCAACATCCGTGGCACGGACGTGGCGCGCACGCCGGTAGGGCTGGCCTTTGCGCTGGCGCATGCCGACGGCACCGCCGACCTGTATGTCGCACCCGAAAAGGTGACCGACGCCGTGACCCAGCATCTGGGGAATGCGGTGCGTGTCCACCCGCGCGACGCCTTCGCGCCGGCGCTGCGGTCGCTGGCGGGCAAGCGCGTCGCGGTCGATCCCGACCGCGCGGTCGCGGCGATCTTCGAGGCGCTGGAGCAGGGCGGGGCGACCGTCCTGCCGGTCCGCGACCCGACCGTCCTGCCGCGCGCGCAGAAGAATCCTGCCGAAATCGCCGGGCATGACGCCGCCCAGGCGCGCGATGGCGTCGTCATGGTGAAGTTCCTGCGCTGGATCGAAGCCGAGGCGCCGACGGGCACGCTGACCGAAATCGACGCGTCCGACCATCTGCAGGCGCTGCGCGAGGCGGCGGGCGCCGTCGACCTGTCGTTCGACACGATCTCCGCGACCGGCGCGCATGGCGCCAGCCCGCATTACAAGGCGGATTCGGAATCGAACGCGCGGATCGAGCCGGGGCAGCTCTATCTGATCGATTCGGGTGGCCAGTGGCCCGATGGAACCACCGACATCACGCGGGTCGTGCCGGTCGGCGAACCGACCGCGGAGATGCGCGACCGCTTCACCCGCGTGCTTCAGGGGCATATCGCAATCGCCACCGCGGTGTTTCCCGAAGGCACGACGGGTGGGCAGATCGACGCGTTCGCCCGGCGTCCGCTGTGGGCCGCCGGCCTGGATTTCGCGCATGGCACCGGCCACGGCGTCGGTGCATATCTATCGGTCCATGAAGGGCCGCAGCGGATCGCCAAGCCAAGCTATCCCGGCGGCGGTCCGGCCGAGCCGCTACGCGCCGGCATGTTCCTGTCGAACGAGCCCGGCTATTACAAGGCGGGCGAATACGGCATCCGCATCGAGAACCTGATCCTGGTCGAACCGCGGACCATCGCCGGCGGGACCGAAGCGATGCTCGGTTTCCGCACGCTGACCTTCGCACCGATCGAACGCGACCTGATCGACATCGCCCTCTTGACCGATGCCGAGCTGTCATGGCTCAATGCCTATCACGCCGAGGTCCTCGAAAAGATCGGCCCGGCGCTGGATGGAGAGGATCGGGCATGGCTTACCGCCAAATGCGCGCCACTCGGGCGTGTACCGTCAGCGAATCCCTGAAACACATCGCGTGCGCGATCGCCGTCGTGGTGGTCGTGTACCTGATCGCCGGGCTGGTCGGCGACGGCGCGGTCGCGGCGACGCGTTACCTGTCGGGCTGATCGGCAGGCGACGACACGGGCGGCAGAGACGGATCGGGCGCATCGTCGGGCACGCCGTGGGCGGCATCGGCCATGCCCCGCGCCTGCGCCTTGCGCCGATGCAGGTTCGCCCTGAGCTGCGCTGCCAGCCGCGCCTTCTTGTCGTCCGCCGTCGTCATCGCGAAACGCATAATCCGACACATGGCGGGTTGACAACGCCCGCCCGATCGTCTCTTGAGCCGCCTCCCGCAGGGGACGAGTGCTGCCGTAGCTCAGTGGTAGAGCGCATCCTTGGTAAGGCTGAGGTCGTGAGTTCAATCCTCACCGGCAGCACCATTCGCCCCTGACGTCCCCCGTACGATCCGGTACCGATGCTTCGGCATCCGGCCCAGGCGCCAGGCAGCGCGCGTCGCCCCAGGGTGTCGTGCCGAGTCCGTCCGGCAATCTTCGAGCGAGCGCGTCGCGCCTGTCATCCGTGCCGGCATCGCGCAGGCATCGCCCAGCGCGTGTTATCACAACCCGCGCTCTATCATCGGCCTGCAGTGCTGGCACTCTAATCCGCGAACACGTTCCACAGCAAAGTGACGTTCAGCGCGATCACGATCCCGCAGATCGCCCATGCCGCATACTTCAGCCAGCCGCGGTTGGCGTGCGGGCCCATCCGCGCCGGATCCTGCGTGAACTGCACCAGCGGCACCATCGCGAAGGGGAGTTGCAGGCTGAGCACCACCTGGCTCAGCACGAGCAGCCGGGCGGTCCCGCTTTCGCCGTACAGGGCAGCGACGATCGCGGCGGGGACGATCGCCAGTAGGCGGGTGACCATCCGCCTGAGCCACATCGGCAGGCGGATGTTCAGGAACCCCTCCATCACGATCTGCCCCGCCAGCGTGCCGGTCACGGTCGAATTCTGGCCCGACGCCAGCAGGGCGACCGCGAACAACGTGCTCGCCACGCCCACCCCCAGCATGGGGGAGAGCAGCTGATAGGCGTCCTGGATTTCCGCGACATCGGTGCGGCCGGCGGAATGGAAGGTCGCAGCGGCCAGGATCAGGATCGCGGCATTGATGAACAGCGCCAGGAACAGCGCGATCGACGAATCGATCGTCGCCATCTTCAGCGCGTCGCGCTTTGCCTCGGGCGTGGCCGCAAAGGCGCGGGTCTGGACGATGGACGAATGCAGGTAAAGGTTGTGGGGCATCACGGTCGCCCCCAGAATGCCGATGGCGACGTACAGCATCGCCGGATTGGTCACGATCTCCGCACGCGGGATCAGGCCGTTCAGGATGCCGGCGATTGAGGGCTGGGCGAAGATCAGCTGCGCGGCGAAACACCCGGCGATGATCGCCAGCAGCGCGATGACGAACGCCTCCAGCTTGCGGAATCCGAACCGCTGAAGCCCCAGGATCAGCAGCACGTCGAATGCGGTGATGACGATGCCCAGCACCAGCGGCAACCCGAACAGCAGATTGAGCGCGATGGCGGTGCCGATCACCTCGGCCAGGTCGCACGCGATGATCGCCAGTTCGCACAGCGCCCACAGCGTCAGGTTGACCGGCCGCGGATAGCTGCGGCGGCACGCCTGGGCCAGGTCGATGCCGCCGATGATGCCCAGCTTCGCCGACAGCGCCTGCAGGACCATCGCCATGATGTTGCTGAGCAGGATGACCGACAGCAGCGTGTAGCCGAAGGCCGATCCGCCGGCGATGTCGGTCGCCCAGTTGCCCGGGTCCATGTAGCCGACGGCGACGAGGTAGCCCGGCCCCATGAAGGCGCCCAGCCGCCGCCAGAACGGCAGACCCAGCGCGTGCGTCGGAATGCTGCCATGCACTTCGGCCAGGCTTGGCGTGTGCGTGTCGCTGCGATCGCTGGCGATTGGCGGCGGCGCCATGTCCGTTCGTGTCCCCCCGGATGTCATATGCCCGACGTGATAGGGGCGGCCTGCTCGTTGAGCAAACCGCCCCCGGCCACATCACGTGTCCGCCGGATCAGCCGCTGGCGGCGCTGGTCCGCAGCGTGCCGTTCACGCCGTTCGGGAAGAACCCGCCGCCGTTCACCGCACTGGCCGACAGATAGACGACGTTCAGCACCTGACCCGGCGTGCGGGTGAAGGTGATGCCGCTGCTGTCGGTGGGAACGATGTTCGATTTGATCGACGCGCCCGATCCGGTCGCGCTGATGCCCTGGTCGATGTCCGATGCCCCGTCCAGGCTGTCGCGCGCGTTGGAAATCGCATCGGCGCTGGTGATCAGCGACGCGGTCGACAGCCCCTTGCGATACAGGACGGTGCGGATCAGCCCGGCGTGGTAGCATTCGGCCGCATGGATCCCGGCCGCGGCCTCGACGACTGCGGCGGTGGTCAGGAACCGGATGCCGCCCTTGTACGCGGTCGGGCCGACGTCT
>DASTEN010000373.1:0-4317 GCA_035709645.1 Sphingomonas sp. | reverse complement strand
AGCGGGAGCGGAATTTCAAGGTCTATCTGAACAACCCCTCGATGCGCGCCGCACTGTTCGCGCCGGTTTCCGCCGGGGACACCGCCCTGATCGGCCGGCTCGCCGAATCCGCGGTCTATTCGCAATGGCAGCACAGCCGCTGGTCGCGCAATCTGCGCTACGCCCGCTGGCGCGACGGTGAAGTCGACATCGTATCACTGGACGATCTGATGAAGCCCGAGTGGGCCGTCGAGCTGAAGTGGACCGACCGACCGGTCCGCGATCCGAAGGAACGTGCTGCGCTGAAGACGTTCATAGCCAGCAACCCGACCCTGACGGATTGCAAACTGACCAGCCGGACCATCACCGGCCGCATCACGATCGATCGGCTGGACGTCGACGTGGAGCCGACCGCAGCCTATTGCTACAGCGTCGGCCGCAACATCGCACGCACGTCGCACGTCTTCGCCTCGGCGGCGCGCACGGCGCTGGCCGAACAGCCGATGCTCGATCTCGATGGCTGAATCGCAGCAAGACATCGCCGCGCTCGCCAAGGGGGGGCGCACGAACATCGCAGGGTTCGCGCTGCGCCTGCTCGCGCGCCTGCCGTTTTTGTTCATCGCCGGACGCCTCTACGGCCCGGACATCGTCGGGCGCTTCGCGCTGGCGGTGGTGGTGGTCGAGTTCGCCGCGCTCGTCGCGACGCTCGGGCTGAAGCGGGGCCTGGCGCAGGCGCTGACCAGCACCGACCGGCCGCATGTCGACGTCGCCTGGGATGCGATGGCGGTGGCCTTCGTCGCGTCCATGGTCGCAACCGCGCTGCTGTTCGTCTTTCCGCAGGCGATGTATCCCAACAGCGAGATCCATGGCGCCGAACGCTTCCTGAGCCTGATCGTGATAGCGGTCGCCTGGTCGGACATCAGCCTGGCCGCGCTTGCCTATCGGCTGAACGTCAAGGCGCAGGTGACGGCGCGGGCGGTGATCGAGCCGTGGACGATCTCGATCGCAGCGTGGGGCTTCTACTATGTGTCGGCGCGCGATGGGCTGATCTTCGCCTATGCCGCATCGATGGCGGCGGCGCTGGCGGCATCGCTCATCCCCTTCGTGCGCAGCTACGGCATTCCGCGCGGGTGGAAGCCCGAACTGCGCCCGCTGTTCGCGCTGGCGCGGGCCAACATCCCGCTGGCGGGTGCGGACATGCTGGAATGGGGCACGCGCAACGTCGACCGGTTCATCTTAGGGCTGATGTTCACGCCGACCGTCGTCGGCATCTATTACATGGCGCAGCAGGTGTCCTCGCTGCCGCAGAAGCTGAAGACCAGCTTCGATCCCGTGCTGGGTCCGGTCATCACGCACAGCCTGAAGGAGGACGACCGCGGCGCCATCGCCCGCCAGGTCCGGCAGGTCGGGTTCTGGATCGTGGCGGCGCAGCTGATGCTGACGCTGATGGGGGCGATCCCGGGCGAAGCGGTGATGGGCGTCGTCGGGCCGCAGTTCGTCGCGGGCACCGCCGCGCTGGGGTTCCTGTTGTTCGCCGAAGTGCTGGCGACGCCGGGATCGGTCAGCGAATCCGCACTCGTCTACATGGCGCGGCATCGCAATCTGATGATCTCGGTGGCGGTGCTGGCGTTCCAGATCGTGCTCAGCTTCGTGCTGATCCTGGCGATGCGGTGGGTCGGTTGGCCGATCAACTATCAGGCGGCGGGGACCGCCGTGGCGCTGATGGTCGCGCTGCTGTGCGGGTCGATCGCCAAGACCCTGTTCCTGTCGCGGCTGCTGGGCGAAAGCGTCAATCCGATCCGCTGGCCGCTTATCTGGGCGGCGATCGCGGCGATCCTGGTCGGCGGCGGCTTCACGCTGCTGCCCAAGCGGCTGGAGTGGGCAGAACTGCTGATCGGCATTCCGGCGATCGCTGCGACCTATGCCTTCGTCCTTTGGAAATGGGCGTTCGGCGACGAGGACCGGGCACTGTTCCGCAAGATGCCCAAGGCCGAGGTGGAGACGGCGCCGGCCTGATGCGTCCGTGCTGCGCTTGTCTAAGCATCATACTGCAAGACGCGGGTTGATCGCTCGCGGTACGACGAACGGTACTTCGACACGCTGAGCACGAACGGGTAGGGGGGCGGTACGCGCCCCCACCCCCCGCGCTCCTCAGTGCCGGAAGTGGCGCATGCCGGTGAAGACCATCGCGAGGCCGGCGTTGTCGGCGGCTGCGATCACCTCGTCGTCGCGGATCGAGCCGCCGGGCTGGATGACCGCTGTCGCGCCCGCGTCGACCGCGGCGAGCAGGCCGTCGGCGAAGGGGAAGAAGGCATCCGAGGCGACGGCCGAACCGATCGTCCGCGGTTCCGCCCAGCCGGCCATTTCGGCGGCGTCCTTCGCCTTCCATGCGGCGATGCGCGCGCTTTCCAGACGGTTCATCTGCCCCGCGCCGACGCCCGCGGTCGCGCCGTCCTTGGCATAGACGATCGCGTTCGACTTGACGTGCTTGGCGACCGTCCAGGCGAAGCGGCAGTCGGCCAGCTCCTGGGGCGTCGGCTGCCGCTTGGTGACCACTTTCAGCTCGCCCAGCTGCCCGCCGTCACGACCCTGTAGCAGCATGCCGCCGGCGATCGACTTCAGCATCAGGCCCCCGCGTGCCGGATCGGGCAGGGCGCCGGTCAGGATCAGGCGCAGGTTCTTCTTCTTTGCAAACACCGCCTTGGCGGCGTCGTCGGCATCCGGTGCCGCGACGACTTCGGTGAAGATGCCGCTGATCGCCTCCGCGGTCGGGCCGTCCAGCGGTCGGTTGACCGCGATGATTCCGCCGAACGCCGACACGCTGTCGCATGCGAGCGCCTTCTCATACGCTTCGACCACCGTCTCGCCGGTCGCGACGCCGCAGGGGTTGGCGTGTTTGACGATGACGACGGTCGGCGGGCCGTCGCGGAATTCGGCGACCAGTTCCAGCGCGGCGTCGGCATCGTTGAGATTGTTGTACGACAGCTCCTTGCCCTGCACCTGGATATGGTCGGCGATGCTGCCGGCGGGTGCGAACGCGGGCAGATAGAGCGCCGCCGACTGGTGCGGGTTTTCGCCGTAGCGCAGCGACTGGCCGCGCTTCAGCGGCACGCTCAGCCGCTCGGGGAATTGCTCCCCCTGATCGGCGAAGGCGAACCAGCTGGCGATCATCGCGTCATATTCTGCCGTGGCGGCGAACGCCTTGGCGGCGAATGTGCGGCGTTCGTCCAGCGTCGTGACGCCGCACGCGACGGTCGCATAATCGGCCGGGTCGGTGACGATCGCGACGCTGTCATGGTTCTTCGCGGCCGAGCGCACCATGCTCGGGCCCCCGATGTCGATATTCTCGATGATATCCTCGCGGCTCGCCCCCCGTGCGACGGTGGCGGCGAACGGGTAGAGGTTGACGACGACCAGATCGATCATGCCGATGCCGTGCGCATCCGCCGCGGCCATGTGCTCGGGCGTATCGCGCCGCGCGAGCAGACCGCCGTGGACGATCGGGTGCAGCGTCTTGACGCGCCCGTCCATCATTTCCGGAAAGCCGGTCAGGTCGCTGACGTCGCGCACGGCGATGCCGGCGTCGCGGATCGCCTTCGCCGTGCCGCCGGTCGACAGCAGTTCGACGCCCCTGTCGGCCAGCGCACGGGCGAGATCGACCAGCCCGGTCTTGTCCGAGACCGAAAGCAGGGCGCGGCGGATGGTAACGTCGGTCATTCGAAATCCCTTATCGTGAGCGGTGGAACCACCAGCTGACGCTCATGCCGCCGGGGGGCGTTTCCCCGGTGACGACGAGCTGTTCGGTCGGATGCGGACGGCCATCACCGTCGATCCACAGGCTTTCCTCGACGCTGAGCGCGCCGCCCTTGCAGCGGAACTGCCACAGGATGTTGCCCGGCAGGCGCAACAGCGCGGCCTGGCCATCGGCGGTCGGCGACACCTCGACCGAGGGAGCGAGGTGGAAGCGGATGGCGAAGGTCAGCGGCGCCGAACGGCGGCGACCCTTGCCGGTCGCCACCAGCGAATCCTCGCCGCGCACGTCGCGGCCATCGGCACCCAACGCGATCTGGCGACGGTGGGTCAGGCCGTAGCGGCGGACATAGCCGTCGTGGCTCGCCTCGATCCGGCTGACGGTGTCGGTTTCGGCCCGGGCCAACTCGACCTCGCCGACGCCGCGGCCAAGCGACCCGTCGGCATGAAGCGCGGTCGAATTGGAATCGCCCAGCGTCAGCGTCGAATGCGCCGCCGTCGTGCGCAACCCCTGCGCCAGCGCGTCGGGCAGCTGGGCATTGGCCGCGCGCGCACCGCCGCAGTTGACGACCAGGCGATGCGGGCCGT
>DASTEN010000372.1:0-3583 GCA_035709645.1 Sphingomonas sp. | reverse complement strand
CGGGCTCGAAGAGGTCGAGGATGCGATCCACCAGGCGGGCGGGCACGCGACGATCGCCCCGCTGGATCTGAGCGAGAGCGACGGCATCCCGCGCCTTGCCGCGGCGATCGGGGACCGCTGGGACGCCCTCGACATCCTGGTGCTGAATGCGGCGCAACTGGGGTCGCTGTCGCCGGTGTCGGCGTTCGACCCCAAGGAACTGGCCAAGACGCTGACGCTGAACGTCAGCGCGCAAGCCGCGCTGATCGGATCGTTCGACGGCATGCTGCGCCGCTCGCCCTATGGCCGGGTCATCGGCCTGACCTCCAGCGTGGCCCGCACCGCGCGCGCCTATTGGGGCATGTACGGCGCGTCGAAGGCGGCGTTCGAAAACCTGTTGCTGAGCTATGCCGAGGAAGTGAAGGCGCTGAGCAAGACCCGCGTCGCGATCGTCGACCCGGGCGCTACGCGGACCAAGATGCGCGCGCGGGCGTATCCGGGCGAGGACCCGGCGAGCGTCAAGGCGCCCGAGGTCGTGGCGGCGCGGATCCTGACGCTGCTGGGCGAGGACTATCAGACGGGCGCGTTCGTTCGGGTGGACTGATCCATTTGCGGTCACCCGGCGCCGGGCGGCTGTCACCCGGTGCCCAACATCGTCATCCCCGCCTTTGCAGGGATGACGATGGCAAGTTTGCCGGCTTCATCGCCAATCGCGCGGAAACGATGGCGATCCGCCTTGCCGATCGGATCCCTTTTGCGGCGTTGAAGATCGCTAGTTCGTCGCTGTCGCCGCCGCGATCAGCTTCGCCTGGAACGCCGCGCGTGGGGTCGACAGGTCCGCGCCCGTTGCCTTGGGCCAGGCCGACACCATCGCGATCACGATACGGCGGGCCGGATCGACGAAGATCGACTGGCCGAAGATTCCCTGTGCACCAAACCGGCCTTCGGGATACGTCCACCACTGGTAACCATAGCCATAGCCTGGCCGGCCGGTCTGCGCCTTCGCTGCGGTCGCCTGGGCGAACCAGTCCGACGGGACGATCCCGCGGCCGCCCTCCAGCGCGAGCTGCCCCATCCGCGCATAGTCGCGAAGCGACACCGACAGGCAGCAGCCACTGACTTCCTTGCCGGTCTGGTCGATCATCCAGACGGCCGGCGTTTCCATGCCATAGGGCTTCCAGACCTTGTCGCTGAGATACTGCGCCAGCGGCTTCTTGGTCGCGTTGCGAACCAGGACGCCGATCAGGTTTGTCTCACCGGTCTTGTACACCCACTTCGTCCCCGGCGCGGACTCGCGCGGCAGGGTGCGCATATAGGCGACGGTCGGGTCCTGCCCCGCGGGCACGGTGGCCGTGAACATCCGCGCGACGTCGGAATTGGGATCGGTATAATCCTCGTTCCAGCGCACGCCCGACGTCATCGTCAGCAATTGCGCGATGGTGACGCCGTCGTAGCCGCTGCCGGCAAGCTCGGGGATATAGCGGGTGACGGGTTCGTCGACCGATTTGATGTAGCCATCGCGGATCGCGGCGCCGACCAGCGTCGAGGTGAACGACTTGGCGACCGAGAAGCTGGTCCAGCGCCCGTCGCGGGTCAGCCCGCGGGCATAGCGTTCCAGCCGGACCGTACCGTCCTGCACGACGATCAGGCCGGCGACATTCTGCGCGGCGATGAAGGCGTCGACCTCGGCGGCGGGGATCGCCAGCGGCGTGCCGTCAGGCAGCGGGCGGACGCGGCGGCCGGTGTCGACGGTATGGACCGGAAACACACGCTCCATATGCGGGAAGTTCGCATCGCGCTGCGCCTGCGACCAGAACAGGACGGCAGCGCCGATCTGCTGCAGTCGCACGGTTTCGGCGGCCGATGGCGGCGTCGAGGCCGCTTTGGGCGCGGGCTGTTGCCCACAGGCGGACAGCGCCAGCGCGCCTGCCATCAACCAGGTCTTCATGCCCCCTCCTTCACCAAAGTCACTTGAAGTACGTCGATTCCGCCACCGCGGAATCCGCCTTCGCAATACATCAGATAATAGCGCCACAAGTCGACGAAATCCTGCCCGAATTCCGCTGGCAGCCGGCCTGAAGCGTAAGCAGCGTCGAACCGTTGGCGCCATATCTTCAGCGTATCGGCATAATCGATACCAAAGGCTCGGGCGTCCTGCCAGCCGAGCCCCTCGCGCTCGGCGATGGCGCGAAACTCGCTCTCGCAGATCAGCAACCCACCCGGAAAGACATACTGCTGGATGAAATCGACGTTGCCGGCATAAGCCTCGAAGATCGCGTCGTCGATCGTGATCAGCTGGATCGCGGCGCGCCCGCCAGGTTTCAGGACGCGCGCGATCAGGCGCAGATAGTCGCGCCAATATTCGCGCCCGACCGCCTCGACCATCTCGATGCTGGCGATCGCGTCGTAGGTCCCGGTGACGGCGCGGTAATCGGTCAGCGTGAACCGCGCGCCCTCCGGCACGCGGGCGGCGGCATAGTCGCGCTGTTCGCTCGACAGGGTGATGCCGTGAACGTGTCGCCCGCCGGCCACCGCGACCTCGGCGAACGAGCCCCAACCGCAGCCGATTTCCAGGATCGTGTCGCCGGCGACCGTGCCGGTCCGATCCAGCACCGCCGCCAGCTTCGCCGCCTGGCCCGCCTCCAGCGTCATGCCGTCGCGGGTGAACAGCGCGCTGGAATAGGTCATGCCGGCATCGAGCCAGGGTGCGTAGAAGTCGTTCCCCAGGTCATAGTGATAGGCGATATTGCGCCGGGCCTGCGCGGGATCGTTGCGCCGCAGCCAGTGCCGCAACCGCCGCAGCCCCCGCGACCAGGCGGCCGCGCGCGCCGTCGTGCCCAGCGCGGCACGATTGCGCATGAACAGGTCGAACAGCGGCACCGGGTCGGGGCTGGTCCAATCGCCCGCTGCCCATGCTTCGTACCAGCCGGCCGACCCACCCGTCGCCAGTCGCCAGAGCGCACGCCAGCTTCGTACGTGTACGACCGGCTCGGGTCCCGGCGCGCGGCCACCCAGCCGGCGTCGCGTGCCATCGGGCAGCGTCGCATCGATCGCCCCTTCGGCAAGACCGCGGTCGACCCGGTCGAGCATCCGGCGGGCCACCGTCGCAAAGACCGATCCGACGGTGGTCCCCCTGCTCCTGGCCGCCTTGCGCCCGCGATTGTCGTGCCGTGTCCCGTGCATCCGCGTCCGCATAGCGTCCGGCGCGCGGGCGGCAAGATCAGCGTGCGGCGCGCCCCGCCTCCAGCGCTCGCTCACGCGCCTCGCGGTGGCCGATGATAGGCTTGGGATACGCCTCGGGCCGGCACCCTGCGCTTACGGGATCGTGGATCGCGGCGTCGGACAGCTTGGCCAGTTCGGGCACCCATTCGCGGATATAGCCGGCCGCATCGAATTTCTCCGATTGCACCAGCGGCGCCATGATGCGCCCCCACATGTTCGAATCGACCCCGGTGCCGGCCACCCACTGCCAGTTGACCGCGTTATTGCCGAAATCGGCATCGACCAGACAGTCCCAGAACCAGCGCTCCCCCTGGCGCCAGTCGATCAGCAGATGCTTCACCAGAAAGCTCGCCGTTATCATCCGCACGCGATTGTGCATCCA
>DASTEN010000371.1:0-2870 GCA_035709645.1 Sphingomonas sp. | reverse complement strand
GAGCGCGGGGTTCGCGGGCACGCTGCCGTCGAAGCGGATCACGCCGCGATCGATGTCGAATTCCCGACCGGCAAATTCATAGTCGCCGCGAACGAGGTCCAGGCGGCCGGTGATCCGCGGATTGGTCGGTTCGCCCGCGATTTTCAGATTGCCCGACCACAGGCTGTCGAGCCCAAGACCCTGCACGACGAACCCGTCGCCGATCCGCGCGTCGAGATCGAGCTGCCAGGGTGCTGCGGGCTGGTCGTCCTCGTCCCCGCCGCCGGGCACGTTGATCTCGCGGATGTTCAGCCGCGGCAGCGGCACCGCCTGCGCGGCCTGGCCCAGCCGGTATCGCCCGCGATTGACGGTGACCTGACCCGATATCGTGCCGCCCGCCCCGTCCGAGCGGAAGCGCAGCGGCCCGCTGACGGTGGCCGAGATATCGTCGCGGCCGATCAGCCGGGCCGCGTCGGCCTGAACCGACAGGTCGATCCCCAGCCCCTGCGCGGCGGCGAAATCGAACGTTCCGCTGCCCGACACCCGACCGGTGCCCGCATCCTGCGCGGTGAACTGGTCGATCACCAGCCGCGAACCGCCGAACCGTCCGGTGGCCGCCAGGTTGCGCAGCACGGTGCCGGTCACGCTGCTGTCGATCCGCGCGGTCTGGGTGCGTAGCGAGCCCCGGATTTGCGGGTTGGCCAGGCGACCGGTCACGTCCGCGCCGATCGCGACCGGGCCGGACAGGTCGAACAATTCGATGCCCGTGAGTCGCCATAGCGTATCGGCGGGCCCCGAATAGCGGATCTGCCCGAACAGCGGCGCATTGGTCAGCCGCGTCATCAGGTCGCCGGACCCGAGCGGCGACAGCAGCATCTGGGCGCGACCGATCGTCTGTCCCCCGCTCGCCATCACCGCGCGCACGCCGGCACGGGTGGCATCCAGCGTGCCCGCGATTCCGACGTCGATCGGACGCGACGACAGGACGAGGCCGGATCGGGTGAGGCCGCGGACGGTCATGTCGATCCGGCCGGTCGGCGCCGCACCGGAGCGGTCGACATAGCGCAACGTCCCCGTCGCACTGCCGCCCAGGCCCAGCCCGGGATAGCCGATGTCCAGCACCGACAGCGGCATCCGCGTCAGGCTGGCGTCGATGGCGGCTTCCGCGCCGGCGAAGCGCCCGCCGATCTGCGCTTCGCCACCAGCGAAGGTCAGTTTCGCGGGCTCGAGCCGCCAGCCATCGCCGTCGCGGACGAACACCGCCGGCGTCGTCAGGGCGATCGGGCGGCGATCGACGGTTCCTTGCGCCTGTACCGTGTACCGACCGGCGGCGACCGCGACGACGGACTGGATCGCGAACGCCCGCCCGCGGCTGCCGGCGATCGACGCGCGGATTTCGCCCACCCCGCCGACCAGCTTCACGTTCGCCGCCGCTCGGGCAAGCGACAGTGTGCCCCGGCGCAACCCTTGCGCGGTCATCGTCGCTTCGATCGAGGTGCCGGCGGGGTCGAGCAGTACCGCCGCCTCGAGATGGCCGCGACGGATGCGAACCCCATTCAGATCGGCGGCCTGCGCATCGAGCACGACGTCGATCCGCTGGACATCGCCCTGCGGTCGGAACGCCAGCCGCCCGGTCAGCCCGCGCCCGGCGACGTCGAGGGCGCCGGTGAAGCCGCCGTCGACGACATCGAGTGCGCCGGTCGACCGAGTGCCGGCGACATCCAGCCGCGCGACATGGATCCGCGCATCGCCGCCCGGCGGCAGCAGGATCGCGCCCGCCGCCTGGAACGCGCCCAGCCGCGATCCGCCCGCGGCGGTGACGTCGAAGCCCTGTGCGGTGGGGACGAGGTGTGCGCGCACGTCGCTCAGCCCCAGCGCATCGGCCGGACGCCGCAGCAGCAGGTCGATCGTCGGCCGCTCGATCCGTCCATCGATCCGGATCGTCAGCGGACCGTATCTGGCTTGCGTGCCCGATCCTTCGAAGAAAAACGTCCCGTCGCGCCGGCGATAGCCGTTGCCGCTGAGCTTCAGCCCCGGTGACGTCAGCTGGAGCCCGCGCAGGTACAGGATGCCGTCGTTGCCCCGTTCCAGCCCGGTCGTGATTCGCGGCAGGCCATTGGTCAGGCTGGCGAAGAAGGCGTTGTCGAGCCGCACGACGCTTGCCTGCCCCCGTCCGACGACGCGCGTGCCCTTGCCCCCCGGACCCGGCACGACGGTCAGCCGTGATTCGACATCGACCAGCCCGATGCCGGGGATCAGATAGCGGCGCAGACCGCCGCTCAGTCCGACTTCGTACCGGCCGGTCCGCAGGTCGAGGAACAGGGTGATGCGGCCGTTCAGCTTGTCCGATCGCAGGACCAGACCATCGCCGGTCAGTTCGCGCGCGGTCACCCTGAGCGGCCCGGTCACGCGCAGGTTGCGCAGGATACCGCCGGCGACATCGCCGATGCCGGTGACGCGCGCGGCGGTCAGGTCGACGGGGACGATGATTGGCGGGTCGGACAGCCGCAGGCGTCCGGCGGCGCGGACGCTGTCGAACCCGGTGTCGTCGAACTGCACCCGCGCGGCGGTCAGGCGATAGTCGACCCCGGCGGTCGCGAATGCGCCGTCGACGATCGCGCGCAGCTGGATATCGCGACCCGTCATGTTCGGGAACAGCGCGGGCGGGCGGAGCAGGCGCCCGGCGATCCGGACATTGCGGAACCGGCTGGCGGCCAGATCGACCTCCCCCGTCGCATCCAGGCTGAGCGCAGGCGACCGGATCGACAGATTGCCGTCGATCCGGCGCTGGACCAGCGTCGCCGCGCCGTTGAGCAGGATGCGGGGCGAACTCAACCGTTGCAGCTTGCCCCCGACCAGCGTCGCGGGCGCCAGCATGCCGGTCAGCGCAT
>DASTEN010000370.1:0-10868 GCA_035709645.1 Sphingomonas sp. | reverse complement strand
CCAGCAGCAGGTAGTCGGTGATCGCAGCGGTCAGCAGCGGAGCGGCGTCGCCGTCGAAGGGGCGTCCGCATCCGCTGCACACGCGCGTGCCCGATGCCTCCAGATAGCGCCGATCGACCTCTAGCCGGCCGCGCTGGTCATCGCTCGTGCCCGCGCTAGCGCTTCGTTCGCGTCGGATGGCGGGATCGTACCAAACGATCTCGAGATTGGTCCGGTCGGCGCGTCGGTAGAGGCGGAAGTCGCCGCGCTGGTAGAGCGGCTTCGGGCGTTTCTTTCCTGACATAGTCTTTTTTGTTCGGTCCCGACGAAGGTGCGGAAGGTGTCGATGGCGCCCGATTCAATCAGCCACTGGATGTCGTCGGGGGTTAGCTGGAGGCCGCGCTCGGTCTCGATCTTGCGGTTAAGGCGACGGTCGAGGTCGAAGAGCGTGTGCTTGGGGATGCTACCCATCACGCTGCGTCCTTTGCGTAGACTGGGTAACCTGCGCGGCGAGGTGGGGGGTGTCGCGGATCGCGCGGGACCAACTGCCGGGCGGGCTGACGGTGTCGATCGTCAGGGTCGGAGACGTGGCGAATTCCGGGTCGACCAGCCATACGGGGGGTGGCGCTTGGCCTAGGCTAAGGGGAGCATCGACCGACATGAATGTCGCCGAGGTGAAGCCGGTCGGATCGAGGCGGCAAGCGCTGCCCCTTGTAGAGAGCGTCTCTACAAGTTGGGGCTGACGTTCCGGGCGCATCAGTTCAGTCCCAGCGCGTTGCGGTAGGTCTCCATCATCGCGTCGGCCTCGTCGCGGTGATGCTTCTCCATCTTTCGCAGACCCAGGATCTTGCGCATCGTCGGGGCGTGAAAGCCGGTGGATTTTGCTTCGCCGTAGACGTCCTTGATCTCGTCGGCGATGCTACGCCTTTCCTCTTCGAGGCGCTCGACACGCTCGATGAACAGACGCAGTTGCTCGGCGCTGACGTTGTCAGTCGAGAACATATGCTGCTGCATGTCCGCCTTGGCGTCGCGGACGGCCCTGGCGGCGACCGTGTCGCTCGGCTGCGGCGGCAGCGGGTCGCCGAGAGGTCGCAGCGCTTCTTCTTCGACGGTGATGAGGACTTCACGGCGGCCGACGTGATCGGGCCGCGAGACAACGGCGTCGCGCTCCATGCGTTCTATCAGGCGAGCGGCGGAATTATAGCCGATCCGCAACTGACGCTGGAGCCAGCTGGTCGATGCCTTCGAATGCAGAACGACCAGCGCGCGGGCTGCGGCATACTGCGCATCGTCGAAGTCCTGGGCGGTGACGGTGTCGGTCATCGAGATTTCTCCGAGAGGCTTCCCATCAGCGCGATCAGCACGAAGGGGTGATGATGGACGCCGCGAGCGCGTTAGACGGTGAACCAAACGACGTAGTCGTTCAGGCCAGAATCGTGGCGCACCTGATCGATGCGCTTCGGATGAACGGCCGTGTGTCGTCGTTCGACCTGTTCGGTGAAGTTCAGAATGCACGCGACTGGATTCAGTCCCCTCGCCTGCTCGCCTTCTATGAGGATGCGGCGGGGCACCTGCTAAAGCTCGGGAATAGCCCAACTCGATAAGCGCCTCGCGTGCGGCCAAGCCGGCGTCGCCACCAAGGTCGTGCGCGCGGGTCATCAGGCATTTCTTGTGCGACAGGGCATTCAGCCGATGCGCGTTGGCGAGGAGCTGTCCGCACTGATGGTTCCAGTCGTCGGTGCCGGTCCCCAGGTCGAAACCCTGCGCCCCATTCGACCGGACCTGTGCGGTGTCGTCGCGGTACAGGCCGTCATCCGACGAAAGGGGGTTCGCCGATGGCGCGTTCACAGGGACTGACCCACGACATGCAGGTCGTCGTTCGCATGACGGCGGCGGCGGCGGGGTTTGGGCGTGGTGGAGAGCGCCGGGAGCTTGGGCAGCTTCGACACGTCGCGGACCGGATAGATGTCGGGGCGCAGCAGGTGGCGGGACACGCCGGTCGCGCGCTCGACGGCAAGCACATATTCGGGCGCCAGTTGCTTCGACGACGCGAGCATCTTGGACACGGCCGGCTGACCGATGCCGCAAATTTCGGCGAACGCGACCTGCGACTGCGCCATTTTGACGGCGTGTTCCAGTGCCTCGAAACGGGTGGGTATGCTCTCCATACCGCTACCTATTCCTATCGGCATAGCAGCGTCAAGTCTGATATTTTGATTTGGAGATATTCCTATAGTGATATCTCGGCGTCGTGATTGTCCCAGCGCGCGTCAAACAACGGATGGAAATCCTTGGGCTATCTCAGTCCGAACTTGCGCGACGCGTCGGCGTAACGCAGCCGACCATCGCAAAGCTGGTCAGCGGAATGATGCAGGGCTCTACGCATCTCGCCCGCATCGCTCGCGAGCTTCAGACCACACCGGCTTATTTGCAGGGTGACACCGACGACCCAAACGAGGGCGCTATTCCGCCACCGACCGCCGCGAACATCGCCGAGCACCTCGACCTCGTCGAGCTGATCGACATCGACGCCGATTACGGCATGGGCCTGACGGTCATCGGCGACCACATCGAGCAGCGCGTCAGCCACTTCCCGCGCTGGTTCGTCGAAATGTGGACGTCGTCGCCCGCGACTGCACTCGCCATCGCGCGCGGCAAGGGCGATTCGATGGAGCCGACGATCCGCGACCGCGACCTGGTGATGTTCGACCGGTCGCAGCGCGTGCTGGACGAACAGGACGCGATCTGGATCCTGACGGTCGGCGATATCGGGATGATAAAGCGGCTGCGCCGGCGCGGACGGCAGATCGTCATCCAGTCCGACAAGGACGGCGTCAGCGACGAGGTCGTCGATTTCGAAGAGATCAACTTGATCGGCCGCGTCGTCTTCATCGGCCGCAGGATGTAGGTCAGGCGCCGAATTCGGGACCGTCCGGATCGGGGAAGAAATCGTCGTCGTCGCTGCGCCGTTCGACGACGGCCGGTCGCGGTAGGGTCGGCTGTCCGCCCCCAAAGCGAATGCGGATGTAGGCGGCTGATCCGACGTGTCCCTGGAAAACGGCGAAATAACCCTCGGCCATTCGCTTGCCGATGTAGGCCGCGCGGTCGGCGGCGACGTAGCCCATCTGCCCGCCGCCGGATCGCCAGACGCCGACGGCCTGTTCGTCAAACTTGTTTCGCGGCTCGGGCTTGAGGTCGATAGGGTCGCCCGGGGCGCAGGCCTTCACCTCGAAAAGCCGGTTGCTGCCGTCGCGGTTGCCGTAGGGGATGCCGACGACCGCCAAGGTGAGCTCGTCGATCGGGCGGGTAGAATCATCCATTCCGAACGGATCCCAAAGCTTCCATTTGTGCATGTATCATGCCGCGCATAGGCTGCCTTGGCATCTTAAACGAAAGCTTCCGACCTTGGCCCTTTGGATCGAAAATCCGTCACAGCATATGATGATCCCTCCATTCGAGAGGATCGAGTTGCCTGATCTTGCGGTTATCGTCGGGCTTAACGGCGCGGGGAAGAGCCAGTTACTGCAGGGGATCTCGACCGGCGCCATCGCCAGCTCGGTTCTGCCGGGACCGACACAGTCGCCCGGCCCGAACGGCAGTGTCGTGCTTTTGACGAACGGACAGATCGACCCACAGGGCCTGCTCACATCCCAGCAATCCGACCTCAACGCCATCATGCGAGAGCCGCCGAGCGGCATGACCGCCAAACAGGCGCTGGACGAAGCGGTACGCATCTCAAAAGAGGTCAAGGAGCGGATCCTCAGCATAATCCAGGCCGAAACCGGAACCCCACTCGAGGCGCAGGGCATCGCGTGGACGAGCCTCGTATTAGACTACAACCCGCATATCCTCTCAGCGTCGCAATCGGTCCTCTTTGCCCAATTGCTGACGCAACACGGCACCGCCCTTACACAGGGTGGCATTCAGGTTGCTAGAGCCCTGGCACTTTACGGAAGACGAGATCAGTTCGAGCACCGCGTGCAAGCGATTCTGCAAAGTTCGGCTATGCCCCGGCATTTTCTTGGCTGGTCGAGAGAGCAGCTAAAAGACCGGATGCATTGGCCCAAGAGTCAATTGTTCGAACCGGAGCTGGCGCGAATTTTCCAAGACTACCGGGACAAGGATTGGTTGAACCAGCTTCAGCTATTCAACGATCAGGCGCGCGGCACGACTCTTGGCCTATCGCCGGTGGAGTTCGTCACGAAGTACGGAACGCAGCCGTGGTATCGCGTTACGAAGGCGTTGCACGCGGTCGACCTGCCTTACTCAGTCGCCCCGATCGACCCGGACCCATCGACCCCGGTCGAATTCAAGCTGGTGCGGGTTGGATCGAACACGCCAATTTCGTTCGCCAACCTGTCGACCGGCGAGAAAATCCTCTTCCGGATGGTCCTCGCTACGTTTCACGCGACCGACGATCGGATGAATGTGCAGTCGCCCCGGCTGATTCTGCTGGACGAGCTGGATGCCTCGCTACATCCCCAGAACACCCAACGCTGGCTTGACGCTGTGCATGGCGGCTATGTCGATACGCTCGGCATCCCTTGCATTTTGACGACCCATTCGCCGGTTACCGTCGCCTTGGCACCCGAAGGCGCGATCTTCGAGATGAGTGCGGACGATCCACGTCCCCGGCCAATCGCCAAGCAGGTCGCGGTCGATCGCCTGACCGCCGGCTTGCCGATGCTGTCGATCGATTATTCCGCCAGGCGACAAGTCTTTGTCGAGAGTGAGATCGACGTCGGCCATTATTCGCGTGTGCATGATATCATGCGGACCGAGCTGGCTTTGAAGCGCACCTTGAGCTTCGTCGGGACGAGCACGAAGGGCAGCTGCACCTTCGTGTACGACATGGTTTCCCACATGGTCGAGAACGGCAACCGCAGCGTGTACGGCATCGTCGACTGGGACACCCGGAACAAGCCGGCAGACCGAGTGGCCGTGCTGGCCGATGGGACACATTATGCGAAGGACAATGTTCTCCTGGATCCGCTCCTGATCGGCGCCCTGTTGCTGCGCAATAACGAACTGACACTCGACCCGCCCATCGACTTCCTGGAACTCAAAGACGCCCCCGACGAACTGTTACAGCGTCTCAGCGATGCGGTCGTCGAGAAGATCGAATTTCCCGCTGCAGCCAGTACCGAGATGGGCCAAAACGAATACTTCGGCGGCAAGAAACTTTCCGTGCGTCGATACTATCAAGAGCGGCAGGGGCATGAGCTTGAGAAAGCGATTAAAAAGGCATTCCCGATGTTCGACCGCTACCGCGGGGAAGGCGACCTTGCTACTGCGATAATCGAGCGGGTCATCCGGTCCTTACGTGAGTATTGCCCCAAGCCGCTGACAGACATCATGACATCGATCGCGAACGACGATTAATCGAATTGAAGCTATGAAGCCACTTTATTTCCAATCTCCAGCTTCAGCTTTGTCGAATATCCGCGATCGCCTAGGCTGTGTGACACCTCGCCGACGATCCACGCTACGGCGTCGATCTCGGGCTTGAAGCCGGACACGGTCGCCCTTTGCTCCGGCGATACGTCGGGGCGACCGAGGGCCAAGGTCAGATCCAGCGACAGGGGTTCGCGCTGACCGCGGCTGTGAGCGGCGTTGGCGGCGCGCTGGGCGTCCTCCTCGCTCCCATAGACGCGCGACAGCTTCTTCGCACCGTCCGCCTGTCCGGCGGTGAACGTCTGGCGCTTGCCGCCCTTGCGGTCGTGCCACGTCGCGGACACGCCCGGCACGTCGTCGCGCTTCTGCCGGCTGAAATTGTGGCTGTCGCCGTCCCGCCGGCGGATGGACAGCGTCGGCAAGGCGCGGCCGGACGGTGTGATGCCAGTGCCGATCGGCGACAGGATCAACCGGCCATGTTTGATCGTGGCGACGGCGTCATGTTCGCGGCCCAGGCGGCGCAGGAAGGCTTGGGCAGGGTGACGCTGCCGACGTCGCCCATGTAGCGGTTGCCGTCGTTGAACAGCATCAGATCCTTTAGCTTGCGGGGCAGGCCCATCGCGCGTCTCCGTAGTCAGTGAGGGTGAGAAAAGTCAGGCGTTGGCGACGATCAGGCCGAAATCGGCGAGATATTCGTCGGTGATCTGCTGTTCGAGACCGAGGAATTCGAGCGGCGGCACGGGCGTGTAGCGATAGGAAATCGCGAGCTTGCCGGCGCGAAGCTGGTCGGTCGGATTGCGGGCCGGATCGAACCACGCCTCAGCGCCGAGAATATAGCCGGCGCGCTTCAGGCGGCGGAACGCTTCGTTGATCTGCTCGACGATGTCGCGCGCGAGGCTGGGCAGCAGCGGCTTGTCGATCGCCCAGATCAGCCCGCCAACAATGCTGTCAGCCAGCACCTGGGCGGTGCGGGTCGCGCTTTCGAAGGTGAAGTCGTTGTTGAGGGGCGCGCAGGTGCGATTGCCCCAGAAGCGCAGCTCGCCGCTCAGGCGGACGATGGTGGTGACGCCGGCGGCGTTCAGGACGGCGGCGTCGGCGTCGGGATCCTGCAGGTCGAAGCCCACATCCTTCGTCAGGCCATCGACACCGGCGACCGGCACGTTCGACAGCGTCTTGTGAAAGCCCTGCGTCTGGTCGATCGCGGCGCGCAGACCCAGCGCGCGGGCGACGGCGAAGCTGGGCACATCGGTGCCGCCGGCGCCAAGCGGAGCCGTGAAGTCCGGCCAGATCAACATAAGCTCGCGCTGCGCGAAATCGCCGCGGTAGGTGATGACAGCGGCGCGGTCGGCGCCGATCGCAGCGGCATAGGCCATGCCGCGCAGGCGCTTGGCGACCGCAGCCAAGGCAAGGGCAACCGGCTTGGTATCGAGACCCGGCGCACCGATAATGCGCGGGCGGACGCCGACCTGCGCTTCGGCCGCCAGCAGCGCCTGCATACCAGTCTTGATGCCGGCAACGTCCGCGCCGATGACTGCGGTGTTGGTCGCAGCGGCGTCGGCGCCGGGCGCTACGCGGACGATGACGACGGGCGCGCGGACCTGGTCGGCGATGGCGCGCAGCGTTCCGACCAACGTGCCGGTCGCACCGGCGGCGCCCATCGCATCGGCAAGCGTCATCGCCGAGGTGGCGCCGCCGACCAGGACCGGCGTGTTCAGCGGGAAGGCATCGGCGTTGGCGGCCGGCGCAGTCGCGACAAGGCCGATACAGGCGGTCGCGACGATGCCGATGCCAATGCCGGTGGCGGACGTCTCGGTAACGCTGATACCGTGGAAACTCATGGTCGATCCTTTCAGGCGGCGAGTGCAGTTGTGGCGCGGACGGGGATGGTGAGGTCGAGCGGGGCGGCGCCGGCGGCGACGTCCACGCGGCGCCCGACGATGCGGATGGCAAAGGCGCCGGATGTGTCGCCGTGTGTCAGAGCGATGCGCGAGATCCGCGCCCGGCGTTCCTGCCGCATGATCGCGAGGGCAGTCGCGGCGAAGACGCGGATACGGCCGAGATCGTTCATGGGCTGGTCGAGCAGCTCGGGCAGCTCGCTGCCATAGTCGCGGCACCCGATGCGCGTGCCGAGCGGCGTGCCGAGGATGTCGGCGATCGACTGGCGGAGATGATCGACACCGGAAATAGGCTTGCCGGTCAAGCGGTCCATGCCGGTCATTGCGGCGGTCCCGAAATCGCGCCGCCCGCCTGCACGTTGGTATGACGATGCGACTTGAGGCTCTTGCCGCCGCCGACGACGTCCTCTTCGGCGATGACGCGGCGAGTGCAGCGGATTACGCCGTCGACGTTGACGTCGCCGGTCAGATTGAAGCCGCCGTCCGCGACGATGACTACGGTGGCGCCGGCCGGCAGCGCCGCGGTCAGCATGTGGGTGACAGGGTCGTAGCCGATCATCGCGCGGTCAGCGAAGTCGATCAGGGTCTTAGCCGAAGCGAATTCGAAAGGTTGAAGGCGACGCCACCCGAGACGCTGACCGATCTGGAGCGGGCGTGCCGCTTCCTCTATCTGCAGCGTTTGGCCTTTGGCGGGAAGGTCGACGGCCGTCACTTCGGCGTCGACAAAACGCAGGGCGCTAGGTTCAATGTCGCCAAGCTGGAGCCGATGCTCGCCGATATCCATGAGCGGCTTGCCGGCGTCGTGATCGAGCAACTGGGCTATGCAGACTTCATCCGGCGGTACGATCGAGCGGGGATGCTGTTCTATCTCGACCCGCCCTATTGGGGATGCGAGACGGACTATGGGCAGGACGTCTTCAGCCGCGGCGACTTCGACCAGCTGGCCGAGCAACTGGCGACGATCGCGGGTCAATTCATCCTATCGATTAACGACACGCTAGGCGCACGTGCGTGTTTCGGCCGGTTTGCGATCAAGGCGATCGAAACGACCTATACGGTCGGCGCTGGCAGGGCGCAGCGTGCCGGCGAGCTGATCGTGTCGAACTTCTCGATCGACTGAAACCACGCGGACGGCGGCGGGTGAGAATCCATCGCCGTCCGTAGAAGGTCGATTCCTCGCCCATATTTCGCGAAGAAGTGATTCCGCCTCGGGATCGACCCGATAGTCATAGGTCATCTTATAGTGGCCGTTTAGATCGCAATCAGATAACTTCGGCCGATCCGTGTGCGTTTCGTCTGTCATGATGCGATCATTTGCCATGCCACAGCTAGCGCCAACGACCTAGATTAATCGCCCGTCATCAGCTGCGCGGGATATGGCTGGGCAAGGTCGGCCGCCGGCGCGCCGGACCGCGCGGCTATGCTTTAAGCCAAACCAGCCGGCGCCGCTTGATGCAACGCGATCTGGTCCCAGCCTCTTCATTGGGAGGGTCGCGACACATCGAGCACCCTAACCGCAATTTCGGGTAGCCCAACCTCAGCGATTCGCTGTCGAAGCGCAAACTCCAGCGCTTCGGGCGTTCTCGGCGTCGCGATACCTGAACCGCGCGGCGAACCGGTCACCCTATGAACGTCGGTGCCGAACCAATAGACAATGTAAACGCCGTAGCCGCGTACACGCCAGTCGACAGCCTGCTGTCGAGCAAGCTGCCAGTCGAAGGCGGTCCACAGCTGGGGGTGCCAATGCCGTTTGCACTCGATCGCCACGGCAAGAGTTTCACTTTCGCACCAGATATCGCCTTCGCGATTGTCGCCGAGGTGGGCCTCAAGCGTGAATCTGAATTGTCGCTCGGTCTGACGCAGCAACGTTACGAGCACATCATTGCACGGTTCTTCTCGCTTCGGCTTCCCACCATCAAGAAATAGGTCACGTGAATTGGCATCGTTTGATTTTATCTTAGCCTGTACGATTTTAAGCTCGGCGAGTAGAACGCGCTGGAAGTCGGCGTGATCGACCGGCGGTCCGTCAAAGACTAGCTTACCCAGCGCCTCGACCGGTAATGGCCGCCATTCGGCATTGGCGCGTGTGCGGCGTTGGTCGGCGATACTACGGCCAATTGCCCATGCGTAGCCATGATCGACTCCAGTTAGAGTCGCAAGTGCCACGCTAGCGTCGGGCGACGGATCGGCGGCAAGCGTATTGAGACAGCTATTAAGAAAGTCGCTCGCGTCCCAAGGATTGGCTTCTCCAGTCTGCACGCCGCTCGGCATTGAAGTCTTGGGCCAAAGTGGCGCGAAGGCTTCGACAATTGCGGCGAAGAGCGCGGGAGGCGCGGCAATCGCCGTCGAATCATCGCGACGCCGGCGGGCCATGCGGTCGCGCAGGATCCAGAGAAAGCCGCTGGTTTCAGTTGCCCGCGCGACCACGCTCTTCTGCGGCGCGAGCCCAAGAATTAGCTCGACCGCTTGCCAGCTTCGCCGACGCCGATCGTTCAGAGCACGTGCGCGACGGCGACGTCGAGCGACCTCTGTAAGCACGCTACGGCTCGCCGCGCTGCCTTCGCGCAGGAGATGATCGATCAGTGCTTCTTCGGACTCGGCGGCTGTGCGCGGGAAAGCCTTCAGCCAGTCGGCGGCCAGCGCGGTGCCACCGGGCGCGGCAAGGATCTCCCATAGGCCGGTCGGATGGCTCACGCGTCGCCTGAGTTGCGGCTCGATTAGTAGTCGCGCATATGCCTCCCAGGCGCCTCGCCGCAAAAGCTCATCGTTCAGCGCGGCGTGGAGCGGCCTCCATTCATCGTCGCTAAACAGGCCGCCGACAAGCTCGATCAAGCCCGCCTGCACCCGCTCGTCGGGCAAGTCGGCGAAGTCACGCCCGTCGCGCAGCCGCTCTTGCAGTGCTGCGACGACAATCAACCCAGCGCCCCAGCTGCGACTTTTCGCGAAAGATTCGGCAAGCTGGGTGGCTGTCGGTCTTGGCGGGTCAGCGGTCAGGAATGCCTCGAACCCGGCTAAAGCTTCCGCCTGAAGATCCTCGCCGATCCACGCCCCTATACGTTGCTCTGCCGGCACGTCGCCGTTCGCCTCGTAAACGCGCCCCATATAAACCTCCGCGGGCCCAATGATGGCGTTATATTCGCCGCGCCGCATGCGCTCACGCGCGGAGAGATAGTTGGTTCGAAAAGCGTCACGTCGCTCCGCGCGTTTCTTCTCATCATTTGCCTGGCGTTTCGCTTCGTCTCGCTCCCACGCAGGCGAGGGCGGATCAGCATGGTGGCGAAGAATTTCATAATCTTGCTCGGTGCGGGCATGGCGGATTGCCGCATCGCGAGCCTCCCGCCCTTCTGCGCGCCGCGGCGCAAGCCAAATCAGCTCCTTCCAGCGGGGATCAGCCTCAGGTAGCCATTCAAGCAAAGCGATAATATCGTCGGACGTCGGCCAAAGCCCTTGCGCCACCTCGCGTAAAACGAAGGGAAACTCTCGCGGATTGCCGATACAATTTTCTAATACTTTACGCTGCAGCGTTCGACGCACCCCGTCATCCGCTGCAAGCCAAAGGTCGATACGAGCGCGCGCTTCGCGTGCGCCGTTGTAGTGATC
>DASTEN010000369.1:0-2623 GCA_035709645.1 Sphingomonas sp. | reverse complement strand
CATCGGCGGGCGCGCTGGTGGTTCGCGGTGATCGCGGGTGCGCTGTTCGTCTATTTCTATCCGATCGTGTCCGCGATGGCGCTGCCGAACGATCAGGCGTTCACCCGATGGACGTGGTTCGACAGCTGGCGCTAGCCCGATCTCAGTCCCGCAATCTGGGATTGAAATTCACAATGCGATATTTTCTGGACGTTGCTGCCCGCATCCCCTAATCGCCGCCTCTCGAGGGGTAATGTGATCGTGCCCGCGAAACCCGGGAAGTTTCGCTAGGCTTTGAGAGGATGTTGAAATGAAGGCGAGCGTAGCTGTCCTGGCACGGGCCACCGTGTCGAGCGTAGCACTGTCGATGATGCTGACCGCGGGGGCGGCCGTCGCGCAGACCCAGCCGCAGCAGGCCACCCCCCCGGCACAGGCCCCGGTCACCAATCCCAGTCCGGCCGAGGCGAGCGACGCCACCGAAGCCAACGAGATCGTCGTCACCGGCATCCGCAATTCGCTGCAGAACGCGCTGAGCGCCAAGCGCGACGCGGCGCAGGTGCTCGATGCGATTTCTGCCGAGGACATCGGCCGCTTTCCCGACAAGAACATCGGCGAGGCGTTGCAGCGCGTCACCGGCGTTCAGCTGACCCGCACCAACGGCGAGGGATCGGGCATCACCATCCGCGGTGCCGACGCCAATCTGAACCGCGTCGAAGTGAACGGCATCACCGCGCTGTCGACGACCGCCGGCCAGCGCGACGTCGATTTCCGCGACCTGCCGGTCGAATTCGTCAACCGCCTGGAAGTGGTGAAGTCAGTGACGCCGGACATGACCGAAGGCGGCCTGGGCGGCACGGTGCGGGTCATCACCCGCCGGCCGTTCGATACCAAGGACAACAGCTTCCTCGCCGGGTCGGCGCAGGGGATCTACACCGAGCTCGGCAAGACGTTCGACCCGAAGTTCGCGCTGATCGGCAGCAAGAAGTTCTTCAACGACACGCTGGGCGTGCTGCTGTCGGGCACCTACGAGCGCCGCCGCGTCGAAAGCCATGAGGCGCGCACCACCGGCTGGCGACAGATCGACGGCAATCCGGCGCTGGCGGGCTTGCAGGCGCTCGATCTCGACAACAACGGCCGCGGCGATTTCTTCCCGGACATCCCGCGCTACATCGTCAACCGGCTGGACACGAAGCGTTACGCCTTCAACGGCGTCGTCGAATGGCGGCCCGAGGATGGCCTGCGTGCCTATGTCCAGGGCAATTACGCCCGCGGCGACCAGGACGTGAATTCGCAATTCCTGCAGGTCACCACCGCCGGTTCGACGCTCGACCGCGCCAACACGCGGATCGGCCCGGACGATACCGTCAGCCACGTCGAATTCGTCGACAATCCCGCGGTCGCGCGCGGCAGCCGTCTGCAGGTCGCGCACCGCAACATCCTGGGCCAGATCGATCGCACCCAGTGGAACGCGGCCGGCGGCGTCGACTATGAAGTCGGCGACTGGAAGCTGAACACGATGACGTCCTACACCCGGGCGAAGATCAACAACAATTACATCAACGCGACGGCCGACGCGATCGGCATCGGCCGCGTCGTCGTCGACTATGCGAACGGCCAGCAGGCGCCCAACATCACGCTGCCGATGGATCCGACCACGACGGTCGGCATCAACAGCGTCACCGCCCAATATCGCCCGGTCATCAACGTGCAGAGCGAACTCGCGACCAAGGGCGATGTCGAATATCGCAACGCCGCGCCCTGGCTGACGTCGCTGAAGGCGGGCTATCAGGTCCGCAACGGCACCGCCGACAGCCGCGAATTCAACGCGACGACGACGATCGACGGCTTCACTACCCCGTCGCTGCTGCCGCGCGTGCAGCAGGTCGCCGGGCTGATGACGCTGGACGATACGCCGTTCTTCAAGACCGGGACGCTCGGCTACGACGGCGGCATCCGCGGTTGGCTCCAGCCGGGCTACGCCTTCGTCGACGCGATCGGCCTGCCCAATCCGTTCGGCACGCCGACGCTGCTCAACACCTGGAAGGTATCCGAACGGAATATCGCCGGATACGTCCAGGGATCGTTCAAGTTCGACCTGGGCGTGCCCGTCAGCGGCACGATCGGCGCGCGCGTCGTCAACACCCGCACGATCGCGGACGGCTATCGCACCCAGACGGGCGTGACCGCGCCGGTCCAGTTCCGGGGCGAGGGCACCGAATTCCTGCCGTCGCTGAACGTCCGCGCCGACCTGATCCCCGACAAATTGCTGTTCCGTGGCTCTGCGACCGAAGTCATTGCACGGCCCACGCCGCAGCAGCTGGCTCCGCGCTTCTCGATCGACGTCGTCGGCCTGACCGGATCGCGCGGCAACCCCGAATTGCAGCCGTTCCGCGCGCGCCAGTATGACGCGGGCTTCGAATATTACATCAACCGCACCAGCTTCCTGTCGGCGACCTATTTCCGCAAGGAAATCAGCTCGTTCATCGAAAACCGGACCCAGCCGGAAGTGGTCGACGGCGTAACCTACGCCATCACCCTGCCGGTCAACGGCGCACAGCGGGTGACGATCAACGGTGCCGAAGTCGGCGCACAGGTCGCGTTCGACTTCGTCGACGTGCCGGTGCTGAACCACATGGGCCTCATC
>DASTEN010000368.1:0-5974 GCA_035709645.1 Sphingomonas sp. | reverse complement strand
CCGCGCACCGTCCCCAAGCTTCAACCGTTGACTGGAGGCATCGGGCGGGCCAATCGGGACACATGGCCGACCCGCGCCCCGCCCGCCCCCGGGTGATCGTCACCCGCGACCTTCCGCACGCGGTGCTTTCGCGGCTGTCGGCGCTGTTCGACGCCGAACTGAACCCGACCGATGCACCGATGGATCGCGGCGAACTCGCGGCGGCGATGGCCGGTTGCGACGTGCTGGTGCCGACCGTCACCGACACGATCGACGCTGCGCTGATCGAGGGCGCCGGGCCGCGGCTGAAGCTCATCGCCAATTACGGCGCCGGCGTGAACCACATCGACCTGAAGGCCGCGCGGGCGCGCCGCATCCTCGTCACCAATACGCCAGGCGTGCTGACCGAGGATACCGCCGACATGACGATGGCGCTGATCCTGTCGGTGCCGCGGCGGCTGGCGGAGGGCGAAAAGCTGGTACGATCGGGCGCATGGAGCGGCTGGTCGCCCGGCGGCATGCTCGGCCACCGGATCGGCGGAAAGGCGCTGGCGATCGTCGGGATGGGGCGGATCGGCCAGGCCGTCGCACGCCGGGCCCGCGCCTTCGGCCTGACGATCCACTACCATAACCGCCATCGCCTGCCCAAAGTCGTGGAGGCCGAATTGCAGGCCGAATGGCATCCCAACCTGGACGAGATGCTGGGCCGCGCCGACATCGTCACGCTGCACACGCCGCGCAATTCCGACAGCGAAAATCTGATCGATGCCCGCCGTATCGCGCTGATGCGGTCGACCGCGTATCTGATCAACACCAGCCGCGGCGGCATTCTGGACGAAGACGCGCTCGTCGCGGCGCTCGAGGGCGGCCGCCTGGCCGGGGCTGGGCTGGATGTGTGGAAGCACGAACCGGCGATTGATCCGCGGCTGCTGGCACTACCGAACGTCGTCATGCTGCCGCACATGGGTTCGGCGACGTACGAAGGCCGCTTGGCAATGGGCGAGCGTGTCATCGCCAATATCCGCGCTTGGTCCGATGGCCACCGTCCGCCCGATCAAGTGCTTGAAGGCTGGGCCTAGAAAGCGCCGATCCGGCACTTTTCTGCCACCGTGGGCAACGGTCTGGTAACGGCTTTCAACTACGAAAACGTCCACGACGGTGACGCCGGTCATCGCAACGGGGACGTCCAGAGTGAAACCGCGCGAGCCACGTCAGACGATCGCCGTCACCGCCCGCATGAAATCCGCGGACGGCTGGCAGGACGTGGCCATCCGGAACGTGTCCGCCCATGGCATGCGCGTGTCGGTCGCGACGCCGCCCAAACGCGGCGCCTATATCGAACTGCGCCGCGCGACCCAGGTGATCATTGCCCGCGCCATGTGGGTGCAGGGTAACGAATTCGGCGTCCGCACGCAGGATCGCATCGACATCCCCGCGCTCATCAATCCCAACGCGGCGAAGGCGGAGGCGATGCTGGAGGAGGCGCGCAGCGATCGTCGGCGCCTGCCCCGGCCGGAGGACAGCGCGCGCAAGACGCACGGGATCGTGCAGAAGCTGCAATATGCTGCCTTCGGTGCTGCCGTGATGGCGGGGGCCGCCTATGCCGCGGTGACCGTGTCGACCGTGCTGGGCAACCCTATGCACGCGGTCAGCCGGGCCCTGTCCGGCGAGCAGGACCGATAGAACTTGCTCGCGGGCGGACGTCGACACTGACATCCGCCCGATCGGACGCGGAGCGTCAGTCGCCGGTCAGGATCCGGTCGACCAGCTGCTTGACCGACGGCACGAACCCGTTCGAATAGAACGGATCCTTCTTGAAGTTATACGCCGCATGACCGGCAAACATCAGGTTCTGGTCGGTCGGACCGCCGTGCGCGATATCCTGGAGCGTCTTCTGGATGCAGAAGCTACGTGGGTCCGCCAGGCGACCGGTCGAATTCGTTTCCGTATCCGCCCAGGATGAGAAAGAACATTGGCTGAGACAGCCCATGCAATCCGCCTGATCCTTGCGGATCACCGCCTTTTCCTCGGGCGTGACGAAAACCAGCGTATTGTCCGGGGTCTTCAGCGCATCCGTGTAGCCCAGGCCGTACCATTCGCGTGCGCGCATCAGGTCGCCGAGCGTCACCCAAAAATTCTTGCCCTTCACGCCCACGTCGAGCTGGTGCGTGTGATCGCCCGCTTCCTGCTGGGAAAACGCGATCTGCCGCTCGGACCGGGCTTCCAGGTTGCGCAGGAATGGGTTGCGCACCGCGCTCGAATAGAAGCCGGTCGGCGAAAAGCGGTGGAGCAGAACCTCGCCGGGTTCGATCTCCATCAGCTTCGTCTTCCACTCCTGCGGGATCGGGCTTTCCTGCGTCAAAAGGGGACGGGTACCGAACTGGAACGCGATCCGGCCGAGTTCGGGATTGTCGATCCAGTCGTTCCAGTCCCGCAGATACCAGACGCCGCCGGCCATCACGATCGGCACGTCGTCGCTGATGCCGCCTTCGCGCATGACGGCGCGCAATTCCTTCACGCGTGGGTAGGGATCCTGCGGCTTCAGCGGATCTTCGGCGTTCGACAGGCCGTTATGGCCGCCGGCGAGCCAAGGATCCTCGTACACGACCGCGGCGAGCCATTCCGCCGCCTTCGAATACGCCCGCTTCCACAGCGCGCGGAACGCACGCCCCGAACTGACGATCGGCAGATAGCTGACGCCGTAGGACGCTGCGATCTCGCTTAGCTTGTAGGGCATGCCGGCACCGCACGTGACCCCGGCGACGAGGCCGCGGGTGCGTTCCAGAACGCCGTGCAGCACGCGCTGCGCGCCGCCCATTTCCCAGAGCACGTTGATGTTGATCGCGCCGTTGCCGCCGGCGACGTCCCACGCCCGCTTGACCTGCTGGACCGCGCCTTCGATCGCGTACTCGACCAATTCCTCATGACGTTCGCGCCGGGTCAGCGCGCGATAGATCTGCGGGATGATCTTGCCGTCGGGATCATAGCTGTCGGCATTGACCGCGGACACCGTACCGATACCGCCGGCCGCAGCCCAAGCGCCGGCCGACATGTGGTTGGTGGCAGCGACGCCTTTTCCACCCTCGACCAACGGCCACACTTCACGACCGCCATAGGTAATCGGCGTCAAGCCCTTGAACACATCGCCTCCACGTCAATTGTGGCTCGCCCCTACGCCTACGGCGCGGAAATGGCGAGAATAATCATCCGAGCGCGCCTGCGCGACCGGCGGCATCGGCGTAGAGTTTAGCATAAGCCGCGATCATCGCCGACTCATCGAATTCCGCACGGGCGCGCGCCTGGTTCGCCTGGCCGACACGAACCCGCTCGTCCGGGCGCGACTGCAGCATCTGGATGCGGTCGCGCAGTACGACCTCGCGCCGGTCGGGGGCCAGATAGTGCCGGTTCTCCGGAGCGACCATCGCAGCGATATCGCCGACCGGCGGCGCGACCACCGGCAGCCCCGCCGCCATCGCCTCCATCACCGCGATGGGTTGCTGCTCGGATTTCGACGACAGCGCAAAAATGTCGAACAGCCCGACATAGCGATGCGGTTCAGCAAGAAAGCCGGGCATGACGAGCTGGTCGCCCAGGAACATGGCATCGGCGGCATCGCGGATGGCCGCTTCCTCAGGCCCCTCCCCCACGATCACCAGCTTCGCCTTGCCCGGCAGTCCGCCGAATGCCCGGACGAGCAGCGTCAGGTCCTTCACATCGCGCAGGCCGGCGATCGTGCCGACAACGACCTCTCCCGGCCGCTTGACCAGGCCGGGAATAGCCTTCGGATCGGCCTTTCCGGCGTAGCGCTGCGTGGGGATGCCGTTCGATATGCGATGCACACGAGGGCCGGGCTGCTTCCAGATGTCGAGTGCGATGCGTTCGAGCTGGTGGCTCGGCACCACCAGCGCGTGCGCCGCCGGAAGCGCGAATCGGCGGTAGTAGTTGCGCTTGCGGTTCAGCCGAAGCGCCTCGTCCGCATTGAAGCCGTCTTCGTGATGGATCAGTGGCGGCATGCCCTTGGCGAACACCCGCCGCGCCATGACGCCGTCGATCGCCCCCCAATTATACGTCAGCACCAGGTCGAACCGGGCCATGTACCTGGCGATCGCCTCGAACCGGGCAACCGACGGGCTGCCGGTCAGCGGTGGCGGGTTCTGCGCGATTTCATAGGCAACACCCTTGGCGATCGCATCGCGGGCGCCCACCTCGTCGGGCACACCGGACACGATCGTGTGCCGCGCCCGGTCGCCGAACGCATTCATCAGTCGGACCGCCCGCGCTTCCTTGCCGCCGAGCGAAAAGCTGGAATGCAGGTGCAGGATGTTCAGAGGCTGGGGCATGAGACATCCTCTAAATCACGAATCCCACCTCGCAAGGGGAGGTGGCGGGCGTAGCCGGACGGCGGAGTGGCGTTCCAGATGGATCGCGGGACACCCCATCGTCAGCCTCCTTGAGCCGCCCCTCCCCTTGCGGGAAGGATCGACTAAATCTCGACCTGGCTGCCCAGCTCGACGACGCGGTTGGTCGGCAGTCGGAAGAACTCCATCGCGCTTTCCGCATTCCGCAGCATCCAGGCGAACAGATGCTCGCGCCACAGAGCCATCGCCGGCTTTTCCGAGGGCAGCAGCGTCTGGCGCGCCAGGAAGAAGCTGGTGTCCATCATCCGGAATTCGCCGCCGCAGCCCTTGCGAACCAGTTTCAGCGCACTCGGCACGTCCGGCTCCTGCATGAAGCCGAATTTCAGCACCATGCGGTGGAAGCCTTGGCCCAGATCGTCCTGGGTCACGCGCTTGGCTTCGGGAACGAAGGGAACGTCGGCGATCTTGACGGTCAGCAGGATGACGCGCTCGTGAATGACCTTGTTGTGCTTCAGATTGTGCAGCAGCGCATGCGGCACGCCGTCGGCGGCAGAGGTCATGAAGACCGCCGTGCCCGGAACGCGCGTCGCCGAACTGGCAGCGGACTGGATGAAGATCTTCACCGGCATCGCCGCTTCGGCCAGCCGCTCGATCATCAACGCCCGGCCGCGGGCCCAGGTCGTCAGCAGCACGAAGATGATAATTCCGACCAGCAGCGGGAACCAGCCTCCATCGGGCACCTTGGTCAGGTTGGAGGCGAAGTACAGCCCGTCGATCAGCACGAAGACCCCGACGAACCCGGCGACCAGCCAGACCGGCCAGTTCCACACGCGGCGGAAAAGCACGCCCATCATGCAGGTCGTGATGAACATCGTGCCGGTAACCGCGATGCCATAAGCGGCGGCGAGATTGGACGACTCCTGGAAGCCCAGGATCAGCAGCAGGACCATCGCAAGCAGCGCCCAGTTGATGACCGGGATGTAGATCTGGCCCGCTTCCGACGCGCTGGTGTGATCGATGCGGATGCGCGGCATCAGCCCCAGTTGCACCGCCTGCTGGACGACCGAATAGGCGCCGGTGATCACCGCCTGGCTGGCGATGACGGTCGCCATCGTCGCCAGGATCACCAGCGGCAGGCGGAATTCCTCGCTCGCCATGAAGAAGAACGGATTCTCGGCGGCGCCCGGGTTGTCGAGCAGCAGCGCACCCTGGCCCAGATAGTTGAGCATCAGCGCCGGCAGCACGGGCATGGCCCAGGCGAACTGGATCGGCCGGCGGCCGAAATGGCCCATATCGGCGTACAGCGCCTCGGCGCCCGTCACGCACAGCACGACGGACCCCAGCGCCAGAAATGCGAGCCCGCCGTCGTTCATGGCGAAGCGCACCGCCCAGATCGGGTTCAGCGCCATCAGCACGTCCGGCCGGTTGACGATGTTGACCAGGCCAAGCACCGCCAGCGTGATGAAATAGACCAGCATGATCGGGCCGAAGACCTTGCCGACCCGCGCCGTCCCGATCGATTGCAGATAGAACAGCGCGACGATGATGCCGATCGCTATCGGCAGCACCCAGCCGTCGAAACCGGCCTGGACGGTCGACAGCCCCTCGACCGCCGACAGCACCGAAATCGCCGGTGT
>DASTEN010000367.1:0-2105 GCA_035709645.1 Sphingomonas sp. | reverse complement strand
TGGTATCGATCCTCCCCGCGACGCTCGGCGCCAGCCCGGTGGCCCTGCGTTGCGCCTGGATCGCAGTGGCCGAGCGGCTGGTACGGAATCTCTAAGGCCGACCCTACCCAGCTCACACCGTACCCCCGCGCAGGCGGGGGTCCAGGGCCCAGCATAACAACGGCCGGCTATCGTGACCCTGGATCCCCGCCTGCGCGGGGATACGAATCGCTCCCCCAAAGTCCAATTTCCCCAACGTCGCCCTAAACCGTGATGACGCCCCGCCCTTCGCGTGTTAGCCCTCGTCCATGCCCGTCTCGGCCACCGCCTCCGCCCGCGAAATCCTGACGAACCTTCACGACGTGATGGCGTCGCGAAGTCCGGCGCAGGCGAAGCTCAATTCGGTCGTCCGCATCATCGCCGAGGCGCTGGATAGCGAGGTCTGCTCGATCTACCTGCTGCGCGAAGGGCTGCTCGAACTCTTCGCCACCGTGGGGCTGGCGCAGGAGGCGGTGCACGTCACCAAACTGGCCCCGGGCGAGGGGCTGGTCGGCACCATCGTCGCCAATGTCGAAACGCTCAATCTGGCCGAGGCGGCGACCCATCCCGACTTCGCCTATCGGCCGGAGACGGGTGAGGAAATCTATCACAGCTTTGCCGGCGTGCCGATCATCCGCCGCGAACGCGCGGTGGGGGTGCTGGCGGTGCAGCATGCCGATCCGCGCCGCTATGCCGATGTCGAGATCGAAGCGTTGCAGACCGTCGCGATGGTCCTGTCCGAACTGATCGCCAATGCCGACCTGATCGATGCCACCGGCGGCACGTCGATCCGGCCGCAGGCGACCGGCGCGGTGCGCGTGCCGGGCTTCAAGCTGGTCGAGGGGATGGCGGCGGGCGTCGCCGTCTTCCACCAGCCGCGCATCGTCATCGAACATACCGTGGCCGAGGATGTCGAGGCGGAGCGCCACCGCGTCTATGCCGCGTTCGACAAGATGCGCGACCAGATCGAACGCATGTCGAACCAGGCCGAATTCGGCGTCGGCGGCGAACATGACGAGGTTTTGGCGACCTACAAGATGTTCGCCTATGACGAAGGCTGGGCCAGGCGGATCAACGAGGCGATCGACAGCGGCCTGACCGCCGAAGCCGCGATCGAGCGCGTGCAGCAGCGCACCCGGATGCGGATGCGCGAGATCAAGGACCCGTTGCTCGCCGACCGGATGCACGATCTGGAGGACCTGTCCAACCGCCTGCTGCGCATCGTGTCGGGCCAGCTCGGCACCGCCGCGCAAATGGGTCTGCGCCAGGACACGATCCTGATCGCGCGCAATCTGGGCCCCGCCGAACTGCTCGAATATGATCGCCGCCGCCTGAAAGGGGTCGTGCTGGAGGAAGGGTCGCTGACCGCGCACGTCGTCATCGTCGCTCGCGCGATGGGCGTGCCGGTCTTGGGCCGGGTCCGCGACGTCCGCCGCCTGATTGCGGAGGGCGACCGGCTGCTGCTCAATTCGGTCGAGGATTTGCTCGTCATCCGCCCGACCCCGGTGATGGAGGAAGCGTTCGAGGCGAAGCTTGCGCTGACCCAGAAGCGCCGCGCCGCCTTCGCCGCCATGAAGGGCGAGCCGCCGGTCACCCGCGACGGCCACCGCGTCACGATGATGGTCAATGCCGGTTTGCGCGACGATGTGGCGGCGCTCGACCTGACCGGCGCCGACGGCATCGGCCTGTTTCGCACCGAATTCCAGTTCCTCGTCTCCGCGACCCTGCCGCAGCGCGAGCGCCAGCAGCGCCTCTACCGCGACGTGCTCGACGTCGCCGGCGACCGCCCGGTCGTGTTCCGCACCGTCGATATCGGCGGTGACAAGGCGCTGCCTTATCTCGACCATGCCGAGGGGCATGACGAGGAAAACCCGGCGATGGGCTGGCGCGCGCTCCGCCTCGCGCTCGGCCGCGAAGGGCTGATGAAGGCACAGGCCCGCGCCCTGATCGAGGCTGCGTCGGGTCGCACCCTCAACGTGATGTTCCCGATGGTGTCGGAACCTTGGGAGTTCGAGGAAGCGCGCACCATCTTCGAGGCGCAGCGCGAATGGCTGCGCGGGCGCGGCAAGTCGCTGCCGACCGACATC
>DASTEN010000366.1:0-2638 GCA_035709645.1 Sphingomonas sp. | reverse complement strand
CCGATCCTAGCGCGTGGCGAGCCGGCGGAGTTCGTCGAGCGTCCCCGCGACCGACGGCGTCGCCGCATCGGTCTTGCGTCGGGCGGCGACGCCGCGTTCCAGCCGGTCGAGCAGGGCGTGGATCGTCGCATCGGTGCGCGGCGCGGCAATCGGGGCGGCGTCGGCCGTCACCGCCGGGCGCGGCAATTCGAAGGCGTCGATGCGCTCTCCCGCTTGGCGATCGGGCTGTATCGCGCGCGGCTGGAGCGATGCGAGCGTGGGCTGCGGGGCTCCGGGCACGTCGGGAATCGCTGCGGGATCGAACGCGGCGAGCGGTTCGCCCAGGTCCTTTGGCAGCGGCCGTTCCACCGGCGGCTCCTGGAACCAGGCGCCGAGTTCCTGCGTGGCGTTGAGCGGCGCGCGCGCAGGCGCGTCGGGATGGGCGTCGGCGCGGCGCAGCACCGGCACCGGCGACGCCGAATCGACGGTCGACGCCGGCGTCGCGCGGGGGGCGCGCGGTTCGAGTGTCACCGTGCCGTCGCCCCCGAACGCCAGGAACGCGGCCAGCCACACGATCGCGCCGGCCGCGCCGCCGGTGATCATCGCCAGCGCGACCCGTGCGGTGTAGCCAAGCGGCGGTTCGGCCGCGGGCAGGATCGCCGGGATGCCACTGTTCAGCACCAGGGCCTCGAGCGTGGCCGAGGGCAGGACCAGGCAGATCGTCGCCGCGCAGGCCGCCGCAGCGACACCCAGCGACGGGGTCAGCGACAGCGTTACTGGCCGGTGAATCGGTAACGTAACCATGGTGTTGTCCCTACACCCTCGCTCGTCACCTTTTGGTAAACGGCGTCGTAGCGCGCGACGTTGGTCGCCCAGTCTCGCTCCGTTTCGACAAAGGCGCGGCCGGCCTCGCGCCGCGCATCCCAGCCCGATCGATCGGCGAACACCCCGGCGACCGCGGCGGCCAGCGCTGCGGGATCGTCGGGGGCGAACAGCGTGCCGGTGACACCATCACGAACCAGCTCGCGATGCCCGCCGACGTCGGACGCGGCGACCAGCCGGCGCTGCGCCATCGCCTCGAGCGGTTTCAGGGGCGTCACCAGATCGGTCAGCCGCATGTGGCGGCGCGGATAGACCAGCAGGTCGATGACGCCGTAATAGCGCTCGACCTCGCTATGCGCGACGCGCCCGACGAAGCGGATCGCGTGCGCCGCGCCCGACGCGGCGGCCTGGGCGCGCAGCGCGCTCTCCATCGGCCCGCCCCCGACCAGCACCAGTTTCAGTCCCGGCCGCCGCGCGACCAGGTCGGGCATCGCCGCGATCAGATGGTCCAGCCCCTCGTAATCGTAGAAGCTGCCGACGAAGCCGATCGTTTCGTCGGACAGGCCCAGTTCGGCCGCCAGCACATCATCGCGCGCCGGCGGTTCGCCGAACAGCGTCAGGTCGACGCCGTTGGGGGACACCATGATCTTGTCGCCTGGGATGCCGCGCGCGATCAGGTCGCCGCGCAAGCCTTCGCAGATCACCGCGACCGCATCGGCGCGACGTACCGCGAACGTCTCCAGCGCCCGGGTCGCGCGGTACTTTGCCGATCCTTCGCGCCCGGTTCCGTTGCCGACCGCCGCATCCTCCCAGAAGGCGCGGATTTCGTACACCAGCGGGATCCGGCACCGTTTCGACACCGCAAGTCCCGCCAGCGCATCGAGCACCGGCGAATGCGCGTGGAGCACGTCGGGGCGGAATTCGTCGACGACCTGCCCGATGCGCCTGGCGAATGCCGCAATCTCCGCGATCTCGCCGACCGGCGCTGGCAGGTGCGGGGTATAGGCGGTGCGATAGAAGTCGATTCCGTCGATCGTCTCGCGCGGCACACGCGCATCGCCGTGACGCGGCCCCGTAACGGCCGCGACGTTGTGCCCACGGCGCATCTGTGCCGACAGAATGGCGCGGGTACGGAACGTGTAGCCGCTGTGGAGCGGCAGGCCGTGGTCGAGCAGGTGGAGGATCCGCATATCGATCCGCGTCCTGCCACGCGGGTGTTTAACGTCGCGCTAACCCGACGCGTCTAATCGAATTCCGTTCGTCCTGAGCTTGTCGAAGGACCGCTCTTCTTGACCGCGTGTCTAGCCGAAGAAGAACGGTGCTCCGACAAGCGCAGCACGAACGGTTTTGGGGACTGAGCGCGACACGATGATCGACAATTTCTCGCTCGGCCTGACCCACGGCCTGATGCTGCTGGCGGTCTGGTATCTGCTGCGCCGCCCCGATCTCGACCGCGAAGCGGGTCCGCGCGACGACGCCGCCACGCCGCCGAAGCGGTCGAAATGGGGGCGCCGCGATGCGTGACCTGATCTTCGTCGCGTTCCTGGGACTGTTCTTCGCCGGGGGATTCCGCCGGCCGTTCATCTTCGTCCTGGCCTATGTCTACATCGACATCGTCTCGCCGCAGCGGCTGACCTATTATCTGCTGAACGCCGTGCCGATATCGGCGTTGGCGGTCGCGCTGGCGATCGGCGCCTGGGCGGCGGTTGACGACAAGTCCGACACGCGGCTCGCCCCGCGTCAGGGGCTGCTCGCCATCCTGCTGCTCTATTGCTGGTACACGACGATCCACGCCGATTTCCCGGTCGACGCGCTGTCGAAATGGGAATGGGTATGG
>DASTEN010000365.1:0-3664 GCA_035709645.1 Sphingomonas sp. | reverse complement strand
CGCGCTTCGATGCGCAGCCGGCGGCCTATCGCGACGACGTTCTGCCGCCGGTGGCGCCGGAGCAGGTGCTGCGTGTCTCGATCGAGGCCGGCACGACGATCGGCTGGGAACGCTATACGATGGTACAGGGCCTGCGCTTCGGCATCGACCGCTTCGGCGCGTCGGCCCCGGCGGAGCAACTCTACGACTATTTCGGCCTGACCGCCGACAAGATCGTGCCGAAGGTCAAGGCGGCGCTCGGCAACTGATATCCCCGTTCGCCCGACCAGGGCTTGAACGGACAACAGGAGGGAATGAGATGACGAAGGTTGCGATCAACGGGTTCGGGCGCATCGGGCGTCTGGTGGCGCGGGCAATCCTGGAGCGTCCGGATTGCGGGCTGGAGCTCGTCACGATCAACGACCTGGCCGACGCCAAGTCGAACGCCTGGCTGTTCAGCCGCGACAGCGTCCACGGCAAATATCCGGGCGAAGTTTCGGCCGAGGGCACCGACCTGGTCATCGACGGCAAGCGCATCAAGGTGACTGCCGAGCGCGACCCCGCCAACCTGCCGCACGGCGAAACCGGCGTCGACCTGGTCCTGGAATGCACCGGTTTCTTCACCGACCGCGACAGCGCGCAGAAGCACATCGATGCGGGCGCCAAGAAGGTGCTGATCTCGGCCCCGGCCAAGGGCGTCGACCTGACCGTCGTGTATGGCGTCAACCACGACAAGCTGGAGGCCGGGCATACGATCGTGTCCAACGCATCGTGCACCACCAACTGCTTGGCGCCGGTCGCCAAGGTGCTGAACGATGCGATCGGCATCGAGCGCGGCCTGATGACGACGGTCCACGCCTATACCAACGACCAGAAGATCCTCGACCAGATCCACCCGGACCTGCGTCGCGCGCGTGCCGCCGCCATGTCGATGATCCCGACCACGACGGGTGCGGCCCGCGCGGTCGGCGAAGTTCTGCCCGAACTGAAGGGCAAGCTCGACGGGTCGGCGATCCGAGTGCCCGTGCCGGACGGCAGCCTGGTCGACCTGACCTTCACGCCGGCACGTGATACGACCAAGGAAGAGGTCAACAGCCTGCTGAAGGCTGCCGCCGACGGCCCGATGAAGGGCGTGCTCTATTATTCCGACGAGCCGCTGGTTTCGATCGACATCGTCCACACGCCCGCGTCGTCGACCGTCGACAGCCTGGAAACCGCAGTGCTGGACGGCAAGCTGGTGCGCGTCGTCAGCTGGTACGACAACGAATGGGGCTTCTCGAATCGCATGGTGGACACAGCCTGCGCGATGGCGAAGCTCGGGTAAGACCGGCTTGCTTCCCGTCTTTCCCTCAACCCGTTCGTGTCGAGTAGCGATCGAGCGAAGCCGGGAGCGCATATCGAGACAGCTTTCTCGATACGGCGCCTCGACAAGCTCGTCGCCTACTCGAAGCGAACGGGGAGGGGGCTGACGTGGGCACCCTGATCGGCATCGCCCGCCATGCGCGCCCCAAGGCGCCGATGGAAGTGATCGAGCACGCCCGCGTCACCCCGGAAACCGGCATCGCCGGCGATTTTCGGGGGGCGATGAAGGGCAAGCCCTACAAGCGCCAGGTCACGCTGATCGAACGCGGCGACTGGGATGCGGCGATGGCGGAGGTCGGGCACAGCATCGGCTGGCAGGAACGCCGCGCGAACCTGCTGATCGACGGGATCGACCTGCCGCAGACCAAGGGCGTCCGCCTGCGAATCGGCGCCGAGGTGATCCTGGAGATCACGCGCGAAACCGATCCGTGCGAGCGGATGGAGGCTCTGGCCGGTGGCTTGCGCGCGGCGCTGACGCCCGACTGGCGTGGCGGGGCCTGCGCGATGGTGATAACGGGCGGCGACATTGCCATCGGCGACCGCATCGAAATTATTTCCCAAACCGTTGGTGCTGAGTAGGGATCGAGCGAAGTCGAAAGCCCGGATCGAAGCATCCGCTTCGCTCCAGGTCCTTCGATACGCCGTTTCGACAAGCTCGACGGCTACTCAGGACGAACGGAGTCTTCTGTGACGCGACCCTTCAAGACCCTCGACGATCTCGGCGACATCTCAGGCAAGCGGGTGCTGGTCCGCGAGGATCTGAACGTCCCGATGGCCGATGGCCGCGTCACTGACGACACCCGTCTGCGGGCGACGCTGGCGACGGTCACCGAGCTGTCCGACAAGGGTGCGATCGTGCTGATCCTGGCGCACTTCGGCCGCCCCAAGGGCCAGCGCAACCCGGAGATGAGCCTGTCGCTGGTCACCCGTGCGTATCAGGATGTGCTCGGCCGTTCGGTCCAGTTCGTCGACTGGGACGGCGCGGCGGAGGCGGTAGCGACGATGAACCCGGGCGATGTCGCCGTGCTGGAAAACACGCGATTCTTTGCCGGCGAGGAAAAGAACGACGCCGAAATGGTCGACCGCATCGCCGCGCTCGGCGACCTCTACGTCAACGACGCCTTCTCGGCGGCGCATCGCGCACATGCCTCCACCGAAGGCGTCGCGCACAGGCTGCCCGCCTTTGCCGGCCGCGCGATGGAGGCTGAACTCGACGCGCTCGACAAGGCGTTGGGCAACCCTGAGCACCCGGTCGCCGCGGTCGTCGGTGGGGCCAAGGTGTCGTCGAAGCTGGACGTGCTGCGCCAGATGGTGACGAAGGTCGATCACCTGATCATCGGCGGCGGCATGGCCAACACTTTCCTGGCCGCGCGCGGGGTCGATGTCGGCAAGTCGCTGTGCGAGCACGACCTGACCGAGACGGCGGAGCAGATTCTCGAGGCGGCGGAAGCGGCGAATTGCACCGTTCACCTGCCGTACGACGTCGTCGTCGCAAAGGAATTCAAGGCCAACCCGCCGACGCGTACCGTCAACGTGCACGAGGTGGCGGCGGACGAGATGATCCTCGACATCGGTCCGGCCGCGACCGAGGCGCTGGCCGATGTGCTGAAGAACTGCCGGACATTGGTGTGGAACGGCCCGCTCGGCGCGTTCGAGACGCCGCCGTTCGACACCGCGACCGTCGGCCTTGCCAAGACCGCGGCGGCGCTGACCAAGGAAGGCGGCCTCGTTTCGGTCGCTGGCGGCGGGGACACCGTCGCCGCGCTGAACCACGCCGGGGCGGCGGACGACTTCACCTTCGTGTCGACCGCGGGTGGCGCGTTTCTGGAATGGATGGAAGGCAAGGCGCTGCCGGGCGTCGCGGCGCTGCATGGCTGAGCCGCTGGCACTGGCGGGCGAAGCGCGCGTTCGCGCTGCCTTCGCCACGCCGGTGCTCGCCGAAATCTGGCCGGATGCCGCCCGGCATACGGCGGCGCTGAAGGCTGCCATCCTGCAGCGGGCGGGGAGCGGCGGCGGGGTCGCCAAGTCCAATATCCACGGCTGGCAGTCCGACGTCGACATGACCGCCTGGGGCGGGGCGGCCGCCGCGGCGCTTGTCGCCCATGCGACGATGCGGGCGACGGCACAGAGCCGCAACAACGCGGACTGGACGGCGGAGATGTGGGCGAACGTCTCCCGGCGGGGGGCGTCGAACCAGACCCATGCCCATCCCGGCAGTATCTGGTCGGCTGTCTATTACGTCGATGACTGATATGGCGGGTCGCCCGACAAGGCGCTGGCGGGGGAACTCAGCTTCCTCGATCCACGCTTTCCCGCGGTCCGT
>DASTEN010000364.1:0-6091 GCA_035709645.1 Sphingomonas sp. | reverse complement strand
ATCGGTCGCCGCCGCCTTGCGGCTCAGGTCCAGGCTGTCGCCGACGAAGTCCGCGATGTCCTGGATTTCGGGCTTCTGGTAATAATGCGCCAGGATGACCGCGTTGCGCTCCTTGCGCAGCCGATCGATCTCTGCGCGGAGGTCCAGGCCCTGAAGCGAGCCGCCGATGCCGTTACGTGCGTCCATGCCAGCGCAGATGGACGCATGGCGAGCACGGATCAAGCCCAGGGCGGCTTTCCGAACGCCATCGGCGCGACATCGGCCCCGGGCGAGCCTGCGGTGACCGTGCGGTAAATCGCATCGCCCAGCGGTGACCGGGCGATCACCTCCGCCAGAACCAGCGTGGCGATCACCGCAGCGATCCCCCACCACCAGGCGGGATGCGCCCGTCCGCGGTGACGGCGGTCATAGATCATCCCCGCCACGGGAAAGATCAGCCCCGCGACCACCGCCGACTGGAAGGCGACCGGAATCATGAAGGGCATTGGTAGCAGCCGACCGAACCCGGGACCCAGCAGCGCCGCCATGCCGCACATATGCAACCGGCGGTGCCAATCCGATCGATGCCGCAGCACGATCGCCGAGATCGTCAGGCCGGCGAAGGTCAAGACGCCCAGCGGGTTCGCGATCAGGAAATGCTGGGGTTCGAAAAAGAAGGCGACCCGCCCGGCCCGCACGCGTTCGGCGGTCAGCCAAGGGCCCAGCACGATCATCGGCACCATCCACGCCGCGGCAAACCAGCCGAGCGCGCGGTGCCAGCGCATAGGCCCGACCGTCGCCAGCACGGCCTGGCACAGGTAGATGGTGACCCAGCCCATGAAGATCATCGCATGGGCGTGGACAAGCGCCGGAACGGCGAAGCTTGACCGCCCCATCGCGAGCTGGAAGGAAAAACCGGCGTAGACGACGGCGCACATCAGGATCGCGCTGATCAGGAAGAAGCGGTCGTCCGCCGACATCCGGCGCGCGGGTCGGGCTGGTAGCGTGGCCATACATCATTCCCCCGAATGATCGACGGGGGAAGGATAGCACGATCAGCGGGCGTTGCCCAACACCTGCTCGATCGTCCGCGTCCGGTCCCAATCCTGTCGGCTGCCGCGTTCGTAGGGAAACGTCACCACAATGCGCGGGTCGGCCACGCCGGCGGCCTGCAACGGCCCTGTCAGCAGTTGCGACAGCGCGCGGCGGGCATTGTCGCGGGCCTGGGCGATCCGTTCGGGCTTCTTCGCCTCCGCATCGGCCGACGCCTGGGCCGCAGCCGACACCCGCTGGTCGAGTTTGTCCATCGCCGCACGGGTCACGAACAGCCCGCGGGTTTCGGCAAGCGTCCGCCGCGCTTCGTCGACGTTGACCGCGCCCAGCGTCACGTCGGGGGCGTCGATCACCAGTGTGCGGGTATCGGGATCGTAGCGATAGTCGCCATCGCGCAGCCGTGACACGTCGACGAAATAGTCGACCGAGAACGGTGCCTTTATCACCCGGTCGCTGGTCAGCATTCCGGCCAGTCGCGTGTCGGATGCGGTCGCCTGGACGTTGCCGCTGAGCGATCCGACCTTCAGGCTGGCCGCGCGGGTGAAGGTCGCGCGGACGACCCGGGTTACCGCCTGCCCGTCGTCCTTGCGTTCGACGACATAGCTGTCGGACACGCGGTCGTAGAGCGCCTTGCCGACGAACGCGGCGACGATAAGCAGCGACAGCGCGACAGCGGCGCCGATCAGCTGCTTCGCATTCAGGCGATCGCCCATCGGCCACCCTCCTCGCCGGTCACCAACCCGCGACGCCGCAGGTCGAACAGATGCGCCAGCACCGATCGCTCGGCCGCCGGGTGCAGCCGTGGATCGACGCCTGCATACATTGCCAGCACCATGGCGGGCGTATCGGTGCCCCCCCGCCCCAGCAACCGCAGGATCGCGCCCTCGCGGCTCTTGCGGTGCCCCATCATCCCGCGCACCAGCCGCTGCGGGTTCGTCACCGGATCGCCGTGGCCGGGATAATAGATGCGGTCGTCGCGGGTCAGCAGTCGGTCGAGGCTGGCCATATAGTCGCCCATGTCGCCATCGGGGGGCGATACGATGCTGGTCGACCAGCCCATCACGTGATCGCCGCTGAACAGCGACCGCGTCTCCGGCATCGCGAAGCACAGATGATTGGACGTGTGACCCGGCGTCGAAAGCGCCCGGAGCGTCCACCCCTCTCCTGCGACGCTCTCGCCATCGGCAAGTACCCGGTCGGGGGCATAGTCGTGGTCGAACGACGCGTCGGCGCGCGGCGTGCCGTCGTCGGTCAGCGCCAGTGGCGCGCATCCGACGATCGGCGCACCCATCTTTGCCGCCAGAGCGCGGGCGAGCGGACTGTGGTCGCGGTGGGTATGCGTCACCAGGATCGCGCGCAGCGGCCGGCCGCCGATCGCGGCCAGCAACGCGGCCAGGTGGTCGGCATCGCCGGCAGGACCGGGATCGATCACCGCAACGTCGGTCGTCCCGACGACGTAGCTCTGCGTACCGTCCTTCGTGAAGGCTGACGGATTGTTGGCGGTCAGGCGCAGGATGCCGGGTTCGAGTTCATCGGGCGCGGCGGTCATTGTCTTCAGATGGCGTGTCGGATGGGTGGGGGCAAGGCGGAAGACGATCGGATCACGCAAAGACGCGAAAGCGCAACGAACCTCTGTGCGCAGAGGTACGAAGGGCGAAGAGATCGCCCCACTTCGAACCGCCCACCGTGCGCAATCATTTTCGTATGGAAGCCTGCCACGCTGCCAAACCCCCGCCCTGCGTCCTCTGCGCCTCCGCGCGCCTCCCCCCCTCTTCTTCGCGCCCCAGCGCTTTCGCCGAACCTGTCCTCCGACAACGAAAACGGGGCCGGCGATGCGGTACGCCGGCCCCGCCCTGTCCGCGTCGCTGCCGCCGGGAAACAACCCTCCCAAGCTGCGTGTCCCGACCAGGGGCCTGATCCGGCCCGGCGGCAGCGTGTGCTCGCGGTCAGTCCTTCTTGGCTTCGAGCTCGCGGATCGCGTCGTCGATGCCGGCAAGCGCGTTCGCCTTGGCCTCGGCCGACATCGACCCGTTGCTATCGATGCTGCGGCGCGCCGAACGCAGGCCGTCGAGCGCGGACGCCTCGGCGCGGCGCTGGATGAACAGCGCATTGCCGTTCTCGCGCATCGCCTTGCTATGTTCGAGCATCACGATGCGCTGCGCCTTCATCGCCTCGCGATGGGCGTCCATCGTGATGCGCTGGATGCGGTTGGTGCAGATGATGGTGACCTTTTTGTCGCCGTCCGTGCGATTGATGATCGTCGAACCCGGCGCATCGTCGTCGTCGCACTTGCGCGAGGTGATCTGCGGCATGGCGCGCAAGTCGGTTTGCAGACGGGCCAGTCGCTCGGCATTCTCCGGCGACAGCGCCGGGCCGGCCCCATTGAGCGTCAGCGTGCGGCCATCCTTGGTCGTGAAGGTACCCGTTTTGCCGTCGCGCTGGATCATGACGAGCGAATCCTCGCCTTCGCCGGTGTATTCGCGCGTAGTGCCGTCCTTGTCGCGGGTTACGATGTGGACCCGCTTCTTGGTGCCGCCGGCCGGGGCCGCCGGTGGCGCCAGCGGAGCTTCGGGAGCGGCCGGGACATCCTGCGCCGCGGGGCTGGCCGGCAACGCGGGCAGCCGCGGCAGTTCGATGCTGGCGAGATCGACCCCGGTCGCATCCTCGACCTTCGTGCGCACGGTGTCTGCCGCATGGGTGCCCGATGCGGTCATCAGCATGCCGGTCAGCAGGATCGCGCCGATCGCGCTGCCGCCGGCCAGCCGCTTGCGGGTCGTGATCTTCTCGTGCTTCGTCAACATCTTCAACCTCCCTTTGAGTTCGTTGATCGTGTGCAGGTGGCAGGCGGCCGATACCGCTCCGCCATGCGCGGACTTGACGATGGCGCGGCCATAGGCGGCGCGCAGTTCGCGGGCGCGGCCGGCCAGGACCAGCGCGTCGCAGGCCATTTCCTGGTCGGCGCGGAAGGCGCGGAACGCCCGCCAGGCGATCGGGTTGAACCAGTGAAGCGCCAGCATCGCGAGCGCGACCCAGTTGGCGATCAGGTCGCCGCGCGCGTGATGGCCAAGCTCGTGCGCCAGCGCCAGATCGCGCTCCAGCGGGTCGTAGCGCTCGGCAAAATCGCGTGGGAAGGCAACGAACTTGCGCAGCACGCCGAACGCGAGCGGCCCGGCGGCAGCGTCGGTTTCGATCACGCGGACGTTGCCCGCCGCGACGATTTCGCTGCGACGCGCGGTGCGCTGGACGCGGGCACAGAATCGGCTGTGCGCGATCAGGTGATACAGCGCGAAGCCCACCGCACCGGCGATCCACAACCCCAGCACCACCACCGGCCAGCCGATACCGCTCGCCGGCTCGGCCGGCAGCGTCGCGACGGGCGATCCCAGGTAGACGGTGATATCCTCGGGCACCGGCATCGCCGGCAATGCGCTGCCACGCCATGCTTGCGGAAGCGGCGGCAAAACCATGCGCAGGACGGGGATCGCCCATAGCACATAGGCGACCTGCGGGCCGAAGCTGCGGCGGACAGGGGTGCGGATCATCAGCACCAGCACCATCAGCAGCGTCGTCGCGACCAGCGCCTCTACGGCCCAGACGATCATGCCTTCAGCTCCTTCAACAGAGCTTCGATCTCGGCGATGTCCTGCGCGGTCAGTTCGTCCTGGTCGGCCAGATGCGCGACCAGCGGGGTCAGCTTGCCGCCGAACAGCCGGTCCATCAGCCGACGCGATTCCCCGGTGACGTACACGTCGCGGGCGACCAGCGGGCGATAGAGGTAGCGGCGGCCATCCTCTTCATGACTGACGACGTTCTTCGCCAACAGCCGGCCGAGCAGCGTCTTGACCGTGTTCGCGCTCCACCCGCGGTCAGGGGCGACACGTTCTGCAACGTCCTGCGCGCTGAGGGGTGATTCGTCCCACAACACCTCCATCACGGCATGTTCGGCATCGCTGATACGTTCTGTCACGGCCTGTCGCTCCCTCAACCGACTACGCATGTAATCGACTTGATTACGTCTGTAGTCAAGGGGCTGAACACGCGATGAATGGTTGCAGGGCCGAAACGAAAGTCGACGCCCGTGCAAAGCGTCGACTTTTCTTACAAAAGCGTCGAACGGTTAACGCGCGTCGACCATCGTGCGTGGCACAAATCCTGACCTACCGCGCGCTGGCATGCCCCCTGCATCTGTCCAGGCAGCCGAGCGTTCGACGCTTCAGCAGGGCGGGTTCGTCATTGTCCCCAAACGGTCTCCACCGCGGCGACCCGCCCGCACCCGGCCTATTCTCCTAGGTGACCAGTGCCGGCGATGGCGAGAGCCCACAGACGCGCGCGACCCGGGCGGCTCACTCGCCCCCTCCCCGTTCGTGCTGAGCCCGTCGAAGCACTGCCCTTCTTCGTGCGTCAGACCGCGCGGCACGAGAAGAAGACAGCCCTTGGACAAGCTCAGGGCGAACGGAGGTGGGGAGCGCTGCCCTCGCATATGACGACGGGCCCGGCACCCCTTCGGATACCGAGCCCGTAGAAATCACGATTTGGCGCAGGTTTACGCTGTGTGCGCGACGCCCTTTTCCGCCAGCAAGCCCTTCAGCTCGCCCGATTCGTACATCTCCATCATGATGTCCGACCCGCCGATGAATTCGCCCTTCACGTACAGCTGCGGGATCGTCGGCCAGTCGCTGAACTGCTTGATGCCCTGCCGGACCTCCTGATCCTGCAACACGTCGACCGAATCGAATTCGACCCCCAGATGCTGGAGGATCGCGATGGCGCGGCTGGAAAAGCCGCACTGCGGGAACATCGGGGTGCCCTTCATGAACAGCAGCACGTCCGATCCGTTCACGAGATCGCCGATACGGGCCTGGGTCTGGTCGGTCATAATCGTCACTCCTGGGGGACGGCGGTGGTGAGTTGCAGTGCGTGAAGCACGCCCCCCATCCGTTCGCCGAGCGCGGCATACACGGCGCGCTGTTGTTGCAGCCGGGATTTGCCCCGGAAACTCTCCGCCGTCACGCGGGCGGCATAATGATCGCCATCGCCGGCCAGGTCGGTGATCACGACC
>DASTEN010000363.1:0-7981 GCA_035709645.1 Sphingomonas sp. | reverse complement strand
CCCGCCTTCGCGGGAATGACGGTTGAGAGAGCAGCGCAGGCATGAATCCCCCGCTTCCCCGCCCCCGCCGCATCGTCTAGGCCTGCCTACGTGTCAGAAATCATCACTTGCGACGTCGCGATCGTCGGCGGCGGGTTGTCGGGCGGGGTGATCGCGCTCGCGCTGGCGCGCAGTCACCCGGACGCGCGCGTCGTCGTCATCGAACGCGGGCTGGCGCTGGGGGGCAACCACATCTGGTCGTTCTTCGGCCCCGACATCGCGCATGCCGATCGCGATCTGGTCATCCCGCTGATCGCGCATGTCTGGCAGGGCTATGACATCGCGTTCCCCGCACGCCGCCGGACGCTGCCGGTCAATTATTATTCGACCACGTCCGAAAAACTCGACGCCGCGGTGCGCGCGGTCGTGCCGGCCGAACGCATCCTGACCGATCGCAAGGTGCTGTCGGCCAGCCCCACCGCGGTCGTGCTGGCCGACGGCACGCGGATCGAGGCGGGCGGCGTGATCGACTGTCGCGGGGCGGGCGACCTGTCGGTCCTGGATGCCGGCTGGCAGAAGTTCATCGGCCGCGAATTCGTCCTGAAGCGCCCGCACGGCGCCGCGCGCCCGATGGTGATGGACGCGACCGTCGAGCAGATCGATGGATACCGTTTCGTCTACACGCTGCCCTTCGCCGACGACCGTATGTTCATCGAGGACACCTATTACAGCGACACGCCCGACATCGACCGTGCGGCGCTGGCGGCGCGGATCGAAACCTATGCGTTGGCCAAGGGATGGAAGCCCAAGTCGGTCGTGCGCGAGGAAGGGGGCGCGCTGCCCGTCATCATCGGCGGCGATTTCGAACGCTATTGGGCAAGTACCGGCAAGACGCTGGCGAAGGCAGGCATGCGCGCCGGGCTGTGCCAGCCGACCACCGGTTACACGCTGCCCGATGCGGTGCGGCTGGCGAGCGTGATCGCCGGCAGCCACGACCTGTCGGGGGCCGCACTCGCCACCCTGACCCACGACTATGCCCGTACCGCCTGGAAGCGGCGCGGCTTTTACCGGATGCTGGATGCCATGTTGTTTCGTGCTGCCGAACCGGGTGAACGCTACCGCGTGCTCGAACGTTTCTATGGGCTCGACGGGAAGCTGATCGCCCGTTTCTATTCCGCGCGCTCGACGCTCGCCGACAAGGCCCGGGTGCTGACCGGCAAGCCGCCGGTCCCGATTGGCCGCGCGGTCCGCGCGATCATGGGGAAGAGCGCATGAGGACCGCGATCGTCATCGGCGCAGGCTTCGGCGGCCTGGCGCTGGCCATCCGGCTTCAGTCGGCGGGCGTATCCACGACTGTCGTCGAAGCGCGCGACCGCCCCGGCGGGCGGGCGTATGTGTGGGAAAAGGACGGCTTCACCTTCGACGCCGGGCCGACCGTCATCACCGCGCCCGACGTGCTGAAGGAATTATGGGCGCTCAGCGGCCGCGACATGACCGAGGACGTGACGCTGCTGCCGGTCAATCCCTTCTACCGGCTGAATTGGCCCGATGGGACGAACTTCGACTATACCAACGACGACACGGTGCTGCGCGCCGAGATCGCGAAGCTCGATCCCGGCGATATCGAGGGCTATGGCCGCTTCCTCGAATATTCGGCCGGCGTGTACCGCGAAGGGTATGAAAAGCTCGGCCACGTCGCCTTCCTCGACTTCAAGTCGATGCTGACGGCCGCCCCCGCACTGGCGAAGTACCAGGCGTGGCGATCGGTCTATTCGATGGTCTCCAGCTTCGTGAAGAACGAGAAGCTGCGCGAGGCCTTGAGCTTCCACACGCTGTTGGTCGGCGGCAACCCGATGACGACCAGCGCGATCTACGCGCTGATCCACAAGCTGGAGCGCGACGGGGGCGTCTGGTTCGCGCAAGGGGGGACCAACCGCCTGGTCGCAGGCATGGTGCGTCATTTCGAGCGGCTGGGCGGTACCGTACGCCTGAGCGCCCCGGTCGACACGATCGATACGCTGGGCGACCGCGCGACGGGCGTTACGCTGAAGAGCGGCGAGACGATCGCCGCCGACATGGTCGCATCGAACGGCGACCTGATGCACACCTATCGCGACCTGCTGCGCACCTCGCGATCGGCCAAGCGGACCGCGGCCAGCCTGGAGCGCAAGCGGTTCTCGCCGTCGCTGTTCCTGGTCCATTTCGGCATCAAGGGCACGTGGCCGGGCATTCCCCATCACATGATCCTGTTCGGGCCGCGCTATAAGGGCCTGCTGACCGACATCTACGATACCGGCATGCTCAGCGAGGATTTCTCGCTGTACCTGCACCATCCGACCGTCACCGACCCGACGATGGCGCCGGAGGGGCATTCGACCTTCTACGCGCTCGCGCCGGTGCCCCACATGGGCAAGTTCGTCGGCGATTGGGATGCGCTGAAACCCGTCATGGAAAAGCGTATCCTGGACGAGGTCGGCAAGCGGCTGATCCCCGATATCCACGACCGGATCGTGACCAAGTTCAGCTATGCCCCCACCGACTTCGGTCGCGACCTGTCGGCGCATCTGGGCAGTGCGTTCAGCCTGGAGCCGGTGCTGACGCAGAGCGCCTATTTCCGCGCGCACAATCGCGACGATGCGATCCCGAACCTGTATTTCGTCGGCGCGGGCACGCATCCCGGCGCGGGCATTCCGGGTGTCGTCGGCAGTGCGAAGGCGACCGCGAAGTTGATGCTGGAGGGGTGAAGACGGCGGGGCGGTTCCGAAAAGGTGCGAAGGCGCTGAGATGAAGACAGGTTTTCGCGCGCAGAGGCGTAGAGGGCGCGGAGGTGTTGGGCGCGGGGCCCCGTTTCGCGTCAGCAAAACCTGATCGCGCTCGGCACCGGAGACGGATGGCCGCTATCGCGGCAAGCAGGACACCTGCGCGCCCTACGCGCCTCTGCGCGAAACCTGTCGTCTTCTCTTTGCGCCTTCGCACCTTCTCTGGACTACCCTTCTTCTTCCTCGAAAATCCGGCTACGAGCCCCCGCATGAAGCGTCTCGCCATCTATTGCGGCTCGGCCACCCCGAGCGATCCCGTGTTCGTCGACTCCGCCCGCGCCGTGGGCAGGACGCTTGCCGAACGCGGCATCGGTGTCGTCTATGGCGGCGGGCGGCTGGGGCTGATGGGCGCGATCGCCGATGCCGCGCTGGAGGCGGGCGGCGAAGTGATCGGCGTCATCCCCCAGGCGCTGGTCGATGCCGAGGTTGCGCACCGGGGCTGCACCGAACTGCACGTCGTCGACACCATGCACCAGCGCAAACAGGCGTTCACCGACCTGAGCGACGGGTTCGTGACCCTGCCCGGCGGCACGGGCACGATGGACGAATTGTGGGAAGCGATGAGCTGGGCGCAGATCGGCTATCACGCCAAGCCGGTCGGTCTGCTGAACGTCGCGGGCTTCTACGACGGGCTGATCACCTTCGTGAAGACGATGGGCGACGTCGGCTTCCTGCGCCCGCAGCATCAGGGGCTGCTGATCGTCGACGATACGCTCGACGGTCTGCTGGCGAAGATGGCCGACTTCACGCCCGCGACGACGGTCGGACAGATCGGCGCGAAGGATTTGTGAGCGAGGGTCGCCCTCACCCTTCCGCGGCTTCGCCGCTCCCTCCCTCTCCCGATGGGAGAGGGAAGGGGCCCGCTCGCGCAGCGAGTGGGAAGGGTGAGGGCGACCGCGCCACCCTCGTCGCCGCGGCGGGAGCGACGATCGCCCGCGGATCCAAGAGTTTCGCCGCGGCGAGCAAGCTGTTCGATCCCGTAACCCGCGAACGCGCCTGGCTGCTGTATGCCTGGTGCCGCGCCTGCGACGATATCGCCGATGCGCAGGAAATGGGGCACGACCAGCAGAAGGTCACCGATCCCGCGACGCGGATCGCGCGCATCCGCAATTGCACCGCGATGGCGCTGGCGGGCAAACCGACCGGGGACCCGGCATTCGACGGCCTGGCGATCGTGGTCGAGGAAACCGGCATGCCGCGGCGGTTCATCGACGATCATATCGCAGGCTTTGCGCTCGACGCCGATGAATGGCGGCCGCGGTCGGGGACCGATCTGCTGCGTTATTGCTATCATGTCGCCGGCGTCGTCGGCTGCATGATGGCGGTGGTGATGGGCGTGTCGCCGGACGACGACGCGACGCTCGACCGTGCGTGCGATCTGGGTCTGGCATTCCAGCTGGCCAACATCGCGCGCGATATCGAAGAGGATGATCGATCGGGGCGCTGCTACCTGCCCGAGGAATGGCTGGTCGAAATGGATTTCCCGCCGGGCCAGCACATGAAGCCGCCGTTCCGCAAGCGGCTGACCGTCCTGGCGCGACGGCTGGCGGACATGGCACAGGCGTATGAGGACAGCGCGCGGTTCGGGACGCCGGCGCTCAGCTATCGATCGGCCTGGGCGGTGCTGGCGGCGGCGGACATCTATGGCGGGATCGCGCGCAAGGTGGCGGCCGCCGGCGACCATGCGTGGGATCACCGGGTGACGACGTCGAAGGCGGAAAAGCTCGCCGCGATCGCGCGCGCGGGCGCGCAGGCGGCAGGTCGCGCGCGGCTGTACCCGCCGACCCCCCGAAATGCCGATCTGTGGACGCGGCCACGGGGGTAGGAATCCGGTCGACCGCGTCCGGGCCGTTCGTTGTCCGACGAAGGCCGGGGCTCTGGCAACCGCCGTCCGTCGATCGCCGCCGCTCCGGCCTCCGCCGGAGCACGGATCGGCGCACAGCGCGATGACATTTGGTCGAACCGAAATACGCCGCCCTTCGGGGGAAGGGTTGGGGTCGAGCCTCACCACCGGCCGCACGCTTGCGCACACGCCCCACCCCCGGCCCATCCCCTGAAGGGGAGGGGTGAATTCCCCTCATGTCATCGGGCTCTAAACGCCCTGCCCGCCGCTTCGCCGCCCCAGCACATGCGCCACCAGCCCGCCGAGCGCCGGCGCCAGGACGGTCGCGATCTGCATCCACAGCGGCGCGGGGATTTGCGTCGCGTTGTAGATTCCGGCGAGCGCGATCAGCGCGGCGATGATCCACGCCGCGGCCGGCCAGCGCCCGATGCGGACCGCGACCCAGCCGCCGAGCGCTGCTCCGGCGAACCAGGCGACAGCGACCGCCATCAGCGCCCCGGTCGGCGCCGCCGCGACATAGCTGGCGACGCCGTCGGGACTGCGCATGTCGAGCCCGGCAGATGGCGGATAGAGTGTGTGGCCGATCAGTTCGACGATGCCGACCGTCGCCATCGCGACGACGATTCCGGCCAGGATCCCAAGGACTTTCCGCATAGCACCCTCCTGTCGGGGTGCATGCTATACCGTTTCGTTGCCGAAATCAGCCCCGCCGGCCGGTGCCGCGATCGGCCATCATCACGCCGCGGCGTTCGCAGGCCGCCTGGACGACGGGAAAGGACAGATCGGTGCTGCGCTGCAGGGCGTTGGCCATCGCGGCCTGGCAGGCCATCGCGGATTCATAGCGCACCGGCTCCAGCCGGACCTGCTGGCAGGCGGCGCCATCGTCGCCGCACCCCAGGATCGCCATGACGTAATAAAGCGGCTGCATCGCGCTATCCCCTTCATCGCAATCAACAAAGTTCGTCCGAATCGGTTCCCGGCTAGGCATGTTCCGCATCGCGCTTGGCGACGGGCATCCGCACCCCTATCTGAGCGGCCATGCCCCCCGTGACGTCCACACCGGGCGCCGACCGCCCGCTGGTCGCGACGCTGCGCCGGTTCCTGCCCTATCTCTGGCCCGCAGATGCGCCTGCGTTGAAGGTGCGGATCGTCGGGGCGATGGCGCTGGTCGTCGCGTCGAAGCTGGTCCAGGTGTATGGTGCGCCGTTTGCGTTGCAGGGCGCGGTCGACCGGATGGCGAGCGGGGACCGCAGTCTCGCGACGCTCGTCGTGCTGCTGGTGATCGGCTATGCCGCGGCGCGGCTGGGGACGGTCGTCTTCGACAATCTGCGCAACACCGTGTTCGAACGCGTCGGACAGGATGCGACGCAGCGGCTGGCCGCCGCGGTGTTCCGCCACCTCCACGACCTGTCGCTGGCCTTCCACCTCGAACGGCGCACCGGCGCGGTGACCAAGGTGGTCGAACGGGGGACGAAAAGCATCGATACGATGCTGTATTTCCTGCTGTTCAACATCGCGCCGACGGTGCTGGAACTGGGGCTGGTGCTCGGCATCTTCTGGACGCGGTTCGGCGTCGAGCTGGTCGCGGGCACCGTCGTGATGGTGGTGCTGTACATCGTCTTCACGCGGATGGTGACCGACTGGCGAGCGGCGCTGCGCCAGCAGATGAACGACCTCGACACCGGGGCCGTCGCGCACGCGGTCGATTCGCTGCTGAATTTCGAGACGGTCAAATATTTCAACGCCGAGGAGCGCGAGGCGAAACGCTATTCGGCGGCGGTCGCCAGCTATGCCGATGCCGCGGTGAAGTCGGAAAATTCGCTGGCGTGGCTCAACATCGGCCAGGCGGTCATCACCAACGCCATGCTGGCGGGCGGCATGGCGCTGGTGGCGGTCGGCTGGGCGAGCGGACGGTTTTCACCGGGCGACGTCGTATTGGTGTCGACGCTGCTGGCGCAGCTGTTCCGCCCGCTCGACCTGCTGGGCATGGTGTATCGCACGGTGCGCCAGGGCGTGATCGACATGGGCGCGATGTTCGACCTGATCGATACCGAAGCGAGCGTGAAGGACGCCGCCAGCGCACCGCCGCTCGCCATCGCGCAGGGCGCAGTGCGGTTCGAGGACGTGCGCTTCGGGTACGGCGACGGGCGCGAGATCCTGAAGGGGCTGACGCTGGACATCCCCGCCGGGGCGACCGTGGCGGTGGTCGGACCATCGGGTGCGGGCAAATCGACGCTGGCGCGACTGCTCTACCGTTTCTGGGACGTGACGGCCGGGCGGATCACGATCGACGGGCAGGATATCGCGGGCGTCACGCAGACCAGCCTGCGCGGCGCGATCGGGATCGTGCCGCAGGATACGGTGCTGTTCAACGACACGATCGGCTATAACATCGCCTATGGCCGCGAAGGCGCAGGGGCGGACGACATCGCGACCGCCGCGCGCGGGGCGGCGATCATGCCGTTCATCGACCGGCTGCCCGAACGGTTCGACACGCGCGTCGGCGAACGCGGACTGAAGCTGTCGGGCGGCGAGAAACAGCGCGTCGCGATCGCCCGGACCCTGGTGAAGGACCCGCCGATCCTGATCCTGGACGAAGCGACCAGCGCGCTCGACAGCCGGACCGAGGCCGAAATCCTGGGGACGCTGGAGGCGATCGAGCAGGGCCGCACGACGATCGTCATCGCCCACCGGCTGTCGACGATCGTCCACGCCGACCGCATCGTCGTGCTGGACGGCGGGCGCGTCGCCGAACAGGGCACGCATGGCGAGTTGCTGGCGGCAGGCGGGTTGTATGCGGAAATGTGGGCCCGACAGGCCGCGGAACGGCGGTCGGCGGATCAGCCGAGCTGATTCATCGCCGTTCCGCGGTCTGCCGGGCCGGCGGGCGCTTTCAGGAACACGTCAACCGGATGACCTTCGCCGGCTTGTCGAACACGATCGACGAACACGCCGCCAGGGCCGCGCGACCCACGATCACGCGGTCGCGCCGGTGGTCGCGCTTGCCCTTGGCGGTGACGACGACTTCGTCGGGGTCGGGCGTCGCGCCCGTCGCGGCGATCCCCTCCGCATTCCCGAAGTCGCCGGTCCGCGCGAGCAGCGCGGTGAGCGCGATCGGGCCGACCGCAAAGGATCTGGCGAGCCGCAGCGTGCGGACCGGACGCGTCACCCCGAACGCGATCTCCGCCTCTGCGCGGTCGTCGTCCAGCGTGCCCCCGAACGCCTTTGCCAGCGTCAGCGCCGCGCCCGCGGTCGCGATGGTCGCGTCCTGATGCAGGTTGAAGCGGACCTGGAGCGGCTGGCCGTCGATCGTCAGCACGCCGTTGCTCGCGCCCCAATT
>DASTEN010000362.1:0-2051 GCA_035709645.1 Sphingomonas sp. | reverse complement strand
TCGATCAGCGAGAAACTGCGCGAGGTGTCGACGCCAAGTGCCTGTAGCATCTCGGTCGCCAGCACCTCGCGAACCCCGCCCTTCAGCGTCAGTCGACCGTCGCCGAACCGGCTCCACGGCGTCTGCCCGGACCCCTTCGTGCCCAGGTCCATCAGCCGCCCGCGATCGTCGACGAGCTGCGCGAACAGGAACCCGCGGCCATCGCCGATGTCCGGGTTGTAGGTGCGGAATTGATGGCCATGATACCGCAGTGCCAATGGCTGCTCCAGGCTGCCGGGGATCGGGGCGAACCGCCCGAAGTGGGCGACCCAGTCGTGGTCGCTCAGGTCGGAAAGCCCGACTTCCGCTGCTGCCCGGTCGTTGCGGAACCGCAGGATCGTCTGCGGGAACTCCGCCGCCTCGACCGGGTCGTAGACGGTATCGCCAAGATCGAGGATCGCGCGGGACGGTTGCAGGATGGCGGCCATGCGTGGATATGGGTGGCCATGGTCAGTGAGCGCAACCGCCCCTTTGCCGATGCCTATTGGGAATCGCGCGACGGCCTGAGACTGCATTACCGCGATTATGCCGGCGGCACCGACGGTCGCCCGCCGATCCTGTGCCTGCCCGGGCTGACCCGCAATGCGCGCGACTATGCGACGCTGGCCGAGCGGCTGGCACCCGACTGGCGCGTGCTGGCGGTCGATTTGCGCGGGCGGGGGGAAAGCCAGGCGGCGAAGGACCCGATGAGCTATGTCCCGCTTACCTACCTCCAGGACATCGAGGCGCTGCTGGAGACGCTGCGCATCGACCGGTTCGTGTCGTTCGGGACGTCGCTGGGCGGGATCGTGACGATGCTGCTTGCCTCGGTCGACCGGGATCGTATCGCCGGCGCGCTGCTGAACGACGTAGGCCCCGAGATCGAGGCGGCGGGGCTGTCGCGCATCCGCGGCTATGTCGGCAAGAACACCTGGCATCCGACCTGGCTGCACGCCGCCCGGGCGCTGGCGGAGGCGAATTCGGACGTCTACCCCGACTATACGATCGAGGCATGGCTCGCGATGGCGAAGCGGCTTTATCGCCTGAATTCCGCCGGTCGCATCGTGCTGGACTACGATATGCGCATCGCCGAGCCGTTCCGCGTGCCGGGCAACGAGGCGGGGCCCGACATGTGGCGGACGCTCGACCCGCTTGCCGGTCGGCCGGTGCTGGTCCTGCGCGGCGAACGGTCGGACATCCTGTCGGCGAAGACCGCGGACGCCATGGCGTTACGGCTGGGCGGTCGGGCGGAAGTGGTCACGGTGCCGGCCGTCGGTCATGCGCCGACGCTGGACGAGCCAACCTCGATCAGGGCGATATCGCGCCTGCTCGACAAAGTCCTGGAACCCGCATCCGTCTGATCCTTTGTCCCCCGACACCTGGGGAGACGAAGAATGACCGACGCGTCCGACGCGCATACCGCCATGACGTCGCTGAAGGGGCGGCGGGTCGTCGTCACCGGCGGCACCACCGGCATCGGCCGCGCGATCGCCGTGCTGCTGGCCTCCGAAGGCGCCAGACTGCATATCTGCGGGCGTGATGCCGATCACCTGAACGACGCGCTGGCGCGGATCGGTGCGGTCGGCGACGGACAGGGGACCAGCATCGACCTGGCCGAGGACGGGGCCGTCGCGCGCTATTTCGGCACGGCGGTTCAGGCGCTCGGCGGTCTGGACGTGGCGGTCATCAACGCGGCGATCGCGGCTGAGGGCGTGACCGACATGAGCGCCGAGGACTTGCGCTACGCCATCGCGACCGATTTCACCGCCTATCTGACCAGCGCGCACGTCGCGATCGACAAGGGTGCGACCGACCTGATCCTGATCGGGTCGATGTCCGCGCATGTTCTCGGGCCGGGATCGACCGTCTATGCCGGCATCAAAGCGGGCATCGCCGGCTTTGCCGAGGCGCTGCGCCGCGAAGTCGGGCCGAAGGGCGTGCGGGTGTCGCTGATCGAACCGGGAAAGGCGGGGTCGGACATGCAGCTGCCCGATCTGCCGGTCGAAAAGCAGCGCGAGATGATCCGCGAGCAG
>DASTEN010000361.1:0-2573 GCA_035709645.1 Sphingomonas sp. | reverse complement strand
ATCAGCTGATGGATCTGCGCGAAGAATTCCACCTCCCGGATGCCGCCGCGCCCACGCTTCAGGTCGAAACCCGGACCGAACGCCTGCCCTTGCGCGTAATGATCGCGGATACGGCGCGAGATACCGCGGATTTCGGCGATGGTCCCGAAATCCAGAGCGCGACGCCACACGAAGGGCCGGATCGTCGTTAGGAAGCGCGCACCCAGGCCGACGTCGCCAGCGCAGGCGCGGGCTCGGATGAACGCCGCGCGCTCCCACGGCAACGCCTGCGACTCGTAATAGCCGATCGCCGCCTCGACCGGCAGCACGATCGGCGTGACCTCGGGCGAGGGACGCAGCCGCAGATCGACGCGCAGGACATAGCCGTCGCCATCGCGCGCTTGCAGCAATTCCACCACACGCCGCCCGACACGCACAGCCGCTTCGTCGACGTCGTCGCGATCGCGGTGGGCGAGACGCGCCGGGTCGAACAGTAGAATCGGATCGATGTCCGATGAATAGTTCAGTTCGCGGCTGCCCTGCTTGCCAAGCGCGATCGCCGCGAGGCCATCGGCCGGGGCGCCCGGCACCCGCTCCGCGATCGCGACCCGGATCGCGCGGTCGAGCACGCGGTCGGCGAAGTCGCTGAGCGTCTGCGTGACACGGGTCAGGTCATATCGGCCGGACAGATCACCGATGGCGACGACCAGCGCCAGCCGCCGTCGCGCCATCCGCAATCCCCGCGCCGGCGGCTCGTCGACGATTTCGTCGAGAAGGACCAGCGGATCGTCGAGCAACGTATCGATCCGCGCCACAGTCTCCGCTTCGCGGCGGATCAGGTTGGCGAGAAAGTCCGACCCTGCCTCAGCGGCGGCCAGCGCGTCCGGCAGCGAGCGGCAGTGCGGCTCCGCCCCTGTCATCGATCCGCCACAACGTGCCGCGAGAATGCAACATGCGGGCAACAAACCGCATCCTGATGTGTTTTAGCGGCATGGTTCCCGCGCAGCACGATACGAACGCCCCTTATGTCGTGGCCTCGCCGCGCAGCGGCGACGCCGTCGGCGCGGCTTTGCGAACGGCGTTTGCCGACACGCGCTTACCCGAAGATATGCTGGCGTTGCTGCGAAAACTCAACGACGGACCGGACATCAACCGCAACTGAACCGTCGCTGCATAGCGCTAGAAGGAGATCAGTGGCGGTTGTCGCGGCTCAAGTCGTCGACTTCGTCCATGATCGCATCTAGCGCGCTCTTCTCGCCATCGTCATGTTCGCGACGCGACGGTAGGCGTCCTTCGTTCAGGATGCCTTCCAGCGCGACACGACCACGCGCGACGCGACTCTTGATCGTACCGACGGCAACACCGCAGATGTCGGCGGCCTCTTCGTACGCAAAGCCGCCCGCGCCGACCAGGATCAACGCCTCGCGCTGCGGTTGCGGCAGATGCAACAACGCGCGCTGCATATCGGTCAATTCGACGTGCCGGTCCTGGCTGGCGGGGGCCGCCAGCAGGCGATCCGCAACCAGATCGTCCCACTCACCCTTGAAGCGCGCACGCCGCATCTGCGAGAGGTAGAGGTTGCGCAGGATGATGAAGGTCCAGGCGCGCATGTTGGTGCCGGCTTGGAAGCGCTGGCGTGCGGCCCAGGCCTTCAACAGCGTTTCCTGCACCAGATCGTCCGCCAGATCGCGGCTGCCCGACAGCGATCGCCCGAAAGCGCGCAGATGCGGGATGACCAGCGCCAGCTGCGCCTTAAATTCAGGATCGCTGAGCGCGACGTGCGGCACAGGTTCGGCCTGCACGGCCGAGCCGGTCTCTTCGTCGTCGTGCGCGGTATGTATCATGGATGTCCGATCGGGAACGGGTCTTGAAGATAATGCACCGCCGCACGATTGCGAGCGACGGCGCAAATTATCCCGTTCGTCAGGTCAGGAAATAGATCAGGGCGAAGACCACAACGACCAATACCAGCGAGATGCCAAGGATATACCGCGTCATTCCCGGTGTCGCGCCCGCACGGGCACGATCGGTATCGATATGCTGCCGGCCTTCTGAATCGATTTTGTTCGACATCACAGATCAACCCCCCAGAACCGTTTTGGGTCCGTAATTTTCTCGCGCACCCGCCGTCAGGTCGCGGGAACGGTCGCTTCGTCGAAGAACAGTGCCTGGCTGATCGCCGCCTTCACCGTCGACCGCTGGAACGGCTTGGTGATCAGGAACGTCGGCTCGGGACGTTCGCCGGTCAGCAGACGTTCGGGGAAGGCGGTGATGAAGATGACGGGCACGTTAAATTCGGCAAGAATGTCCTTCACCGCGTCGATACCAGAGCTGTCGTCGGCAAGCTGGATATCGGCAAGCACCAGGCCAGGACGATCCTCCATTGCCAGCGCGACCGCTTCGTCACGGGTCACGGCGACGCCGGTGACTTCGTGGCCCTGGTCGCGCACGATCGATTCGATATCCATCGCGATGATCGGCTCGTCCTCGATGATCAGGACACGGGCCCGCGTCTGCTGATCGATCTCCGACAGGGCGTCGGCCACCAGGTCGTCAACCTCTTCGGGCGTGGCGTCGATCAGATAGGCGGTATC
>DASTEN010000360.1:0-2381 GCA_035709645.1 Sphingomonas sp. | reverse complement strand
AATTACGGCATGAAGCGCGGCGATTTCTATTATTCGCAGCCCCTCGCCGAAAACCTCGCCTTCAACGTCGGCGGCTATATCCAGTCGAGCCCCGGCGTGCGCGAAAACCCGTTCGACTATGCCGGCTGGCGGTTGAAGGGGATGCTCGAATATCGCTTCGACGATGGCGGCTATGCGCGCCTGTCGGCCAAGGGCGGCGATGTCGAAAACGCCTATTATGCGACGATGCCGTACCGCCTCGACGGCGGCAAGGTGCGCGGCATTCCGGGGCTGGATACGCAGGACGGCAATGTCGGCGGCGATTCCTTCGCCAATATCGCGGTGCCGGTATCGACCTTCGCGCATCCCGGCGGCTTCCGCGAATTCCGCTATCGCGACGGGATCAAGGCGAAGACCGCACAGGTCCGCTTCGACGTCGAAAAGCCGGTGGGCGAAACCGTCGACCTGTTCGCCCATGCCCGCTACCTGAAATATTCGTACGACTTCAACGGCCTGTTCCCCGGATCGGGCACCGGCAATGCCGGCCTGACCAGCGCGCAGAACTATCTGACGCCCGGCGCCTCCTCGCCGATCAACGACCTGCTGACGCTCGGCCGCGCGGCCTATCCGGCGGCGACGCGCTTCGGGATCAAGAATTTGCGGACCGGCGTGGTGCTGGGGTCGAACCAGACCGCACAGCTCGCCGCGCTGGCCGGCAACGGCTTCCTCCAGCGTACGACCCTCAACCACGACTATATCGACGGCCGCGATTTCGGCGCGAATGTCGGCGGGCGCTGGGAATATGAGAATGACCGGTTCAAGAACTCGCTGACCGCCGGCGTCATGTATTACAATGTGATCCGCAAGCAGGACCAGTCGGCCACCGCCAGCATGGTCAACGACGTGCGGACCAACAGCGACGTGTACGACATCGTCGCGCTTGACGGTAACAACCAGGTCATCGGCACGCTGTCGGACAACGGCCTCGTCTCCTATGGCGACTGGGGTGCCGGCATACGCGAGCGTCGCGATTCGGCCGTCTCGCTCTACGTCAACGACGAAGTCGCGTTCGGCGACCTGCGGGTCGATGGCGGCGTGCGTTGGGAAAGCGACGACGCGACCGCGCTCGACGGCAACCAGCTGGCGGTGAACCAGCCGGTGCAGCCTGGGGTCGGCGGCGTGATCCGCAATGTCGGCGCCAGCTTCGACGGCACCTTCACCACGCGTCAGCGCACGCAGCGCAAGGCGTCGTGGACGGTCGGCGCCAACTATCTCATCACGCCGAACTTCTCGGTCTATGCCCGCTATGCCAACGGGTTCCAGACCAACAATGTCGATCCGATCACCACGATCGAGCTGTACGAAGCGGGCGTCCGCTATCAATATGGCCGCATCTTCTCCGGCTCGGCGACGGTGTTCCGCACCAATTTTGACAACCAGAACTATAATTTCGCCAACCCCACCAACCCCTCCCAACAGCAGAACCTGAACGCCGATCTGCGCACAAAGGGTGTCGAGATCGACTTCGTGGTGCGGCCGACGACGTGGTTCTCGGTCGATTTCCAGGGGGTCTTCCAGGATCCGCAGCTGCTCAACCTGCAGCTGGACGGTGTCGATCAGGGTGCGGCGTTCGAGGGCAATCGCCCCGAACGGACGCCGGCGCAGCTGTTCACCATCCTGCCGACGCTTACCCTTCCGAACGGTCTGGGCGACGTCTATGCCCGCTACAAGTTCGTCGGAAAAATCTTCGCCGACAACGGCAACGGCATCGCCTTGCCCAGCTACGGCGTAACCGGCATCGGCGTGAACCTGAACCTCAGCGAACGGGTGCAGCTCAACCTGAACGCCGACAATGTGTTCGACGTGGTCGGCCTGACCGAAGGCAATCCGCGTCAGGGGCAGACGCAGGCGATCACCGATGGCTATTTCTACGCCCGCGGTATCGTCGGTCCGACCTATGGCGGGACGCTGACCTTCCGGTTCTGACGGAATCTCCCGTCATTTTTCGGTACCCCGCGCAGGCGGGGGGCCAGGGTCCGGAATGCGGGCCGTTGTTTTGCTTGGCTCTGGACCCCCGCCTGCGCGGGGGTACGATGACGTCCCGAAAGAGCGCCGGACCTTTTCGGGGTCGCGCGCTTCGCGAAAGAGGTTCGACACATGAAGACCGTGGCGCGGTGGATGTTGGCCGGCGTGATGCTGGCGGGAACGGGACTGGCGGTGGCGCAGCGGCCGGCCAGGGCACCCGAACTCGCCTATCAGCTGACCGAGGGGCAGAACCTCAACGCTTTCGTCCGCGAGGGACCGGTCGCGGCGCACCTGTTGCTGCGCAACGGCACCGATCCGCGCATCCTCGTCGCGTTTCCGGCGGGGAATAGCGGCGTCGGCCTGTGGTTCGAACCGCT
>DASTEN010000359.1:0-5765 GCA_035709645.1 Sphingomonas sp. | reverse complement strand
ACGCGCGACGCCTTTGCCGAACTGGTTCTGGTGCCCGCGTGCGAGGCCGAGAACCCGCAGGCCAAGGCATTGAAGGACAACGACCCCGATGCCTTCGCCAACCTCTGCACGAAGCTGCGCGACGACGGGGCCTACGTCGACAAGGGCGAGAACGACAATCTGATCGTCCAGAATCTGACGACCAACCCGAACGCGATCGGCATCTTCGGCTACAGCTATCTCGAAGAGAATGCCGACCGGTTGCACGGCGTGCCGCTGGACGGCATCGCGCCCAGCTACGACACGATTTCGAACGGCAGCTACCCCGGCGCGCGCCCGCTGTTCATCTACGTGAAGAAGGCGCATCTGCGCGCCGTTCCCGGCCTGCGCGAATTCGTCGCCGATTATGCCAAGGCGTGGAACCCCGGTGGGCAGCTCACGCGGCGCGGACTGATCGCCGCATCGCCTGCCGAACGCGCCGCGTCGGCGCGGATCATCGCGGAGGGCACGGCCTTGCGTTCGAGCGACCTGAAATGACGCCGTTCGCGCTCTTCGTCATCATCGTCGGCCTCGGCCTGATCGGATGGCTGACCGCCCGCACCCGTGCGCTGGCGCAGGCGGCGACAAGTCCCGTTCGGCCCAATTCGCTGCCGAGCCAGCACGGCTTCTACGTCGCACTCTGGACCGTGCTGCCCGCACTCGCCTTCCTGGGGGGCTGGTCGGCGCTCAGCCCGTCGCTCATTACCGCCTCGGCGCTCGCCGACCCGGCCGCCAGCGTGCTGCCGGCCGGCGGTTACGAACGCGAGATGATCCTCAACGAGGCGCGCAGCCTCGCCAGCGGCAGCGCCTATGGCGCCTTCTTCACCCAGTCCGAAGCGCTCGCCCCCGCCTTTGTCGCGGCGATGGCGAAGTTCCGCTGGATCGGCGCCACCGTCGCGCTGCTGCTCGCCTTCGCCGGCGGTGCCTTTGCCTATACGCGCGTGTCGCCGTCGCTACGTGCCCGTACCCGCGTCGAGCGCGGCGTGATGCTGATCCTGCTGGTGGCCTCGCTGATCGCGATTTTGACGACACTCGGCATCTTCCTCAGCCTCGTGTTCGAAAGCGTGCGCTTCTTCCGCATCGTGCCGATCACCGATTTCCTGTTCGGCACCCAGTGGAGCCCGCAGATCATCAGCGCAAAGGACCCCGGCGCGTCGCTCGGCGCCGTTCCGCTGTTCTGGGGCACCTTCTTCATCGGCGCGGTCATCGCGATGATCGTCGCCATCCCTTTCGGGCTGATGAGCGCGATCTATCTGACGCAATACGCCAAACCCGGCTTCCGCCGCTGGATGAAGCCGGCGCTGGAGATGCTCGCGGGCGTGCCGACCGTCGTCTACGGCTATTTCGCCGCACTGACCGTCGGCCCCGCGATCCGCCAGTTGGCGGTCGCGCTGGGCATGCCGTACGCGTCGTCGGAGAGCGCACTGTCGGCAGGGCTGGTGATGGGGGTGATGATCATTCCGTTCGTCTCCTCGATGGCCGATGATTCGATTGCCGCCGTTCCGACCGCGATGCGCGACGGAAGCCTGGCGATGGGCGCAACGGCCAACGAAACCATCCGCAAGGTCCTGCTGCCCGCCGCGCTGCCGGGCGTCGTCGCGGGCATCCTACTCGCCGTCAGCCGTGCGATCGGCGAGACGATGATCGTCGTCATGGCGGCTTCCGGCGCGGCGACCATCACGCTGAACCCGTTCGAAAGCGCGACGACCGTTACCAAGCAGATCGTCGACCTGCTGACCGGCGAGGCGGAATTCGACAGCCCGAAGACGCTGGCCGCCTTCGCACTGGGCCTCACGCTGTTCGCGATTACCTTCCTCCTCAACGTCGTCGCGCTGAACGTCGTGAAGAAATATCGGGAGGCGTATGAATAGCCCCGCCCTCATCGCCGGGGTCCCCGCCCGCGGCGCGGAGCCCGCGAACCGCGCCCCGACCGACTGGCGGACGGACGCGATGCAGCGCCGCATCCGCCGTCGCTATGCCGCCGAGCGCCGCTTCCGCCTGATGGGCCTGGCCGCGGTCGTGCTGTCGGGCGCGTTCCTGGCCTTCCTGCTGATCACGATGATGGTAAGCGGCGTCCGCGGGTTCCAGCGTACCGAAGTCACGCTGTCGATCGATTTCCAGGCGATGGCGCTACCGGTCACCCCGGCGCAGCTCACCGGCCCGGGTGCCGACCTGGCGCTGGCCGGCGCGGAGCTGCAGGACCGGGTGTCGGGCGCGGCGGAGGCGGCATTCGGTCCCGGCGGGGCGGACGTGATCGCCGATACCGCCTGGCTGGCCGTACGCGACGCGATCAAGGCCGATCCGGCGATCCTCAGGACCCGCGCGGCGATACCGGTCCCCGCCTCGACCGAAATCGACTTGGCCGCCCGCGGCGAGGGTAAGCCTGCCGCGGAAGCGGTGGTCGCGCGGCTGGAGGGGCTCAGACTGATTTCGACCGGGTTCGACTGGCCGTTCTTCACCCGCGCCGACGCGACCGATCCGGGTGCGGTCGGCATCTGGGGGGCGCTGAAGGGCTCGCTGATGACGATGGCCGTGACCCTGCTGCTGGCTTTCCCGGTCGGCGTGCTGTCGGCGGTGTACCTGGAAGAATATGCGCCGAAGAACCGCTGGACCGACCTGATCGAGGTGTCGATCAACAATCTCGCCGCGGTCCCGTCGATCATCTTCGGTCTGCTCGGCCTCGCCGTCTTCCTCGGCACGCTCGGGCTGCCGCGTTCGGCGCCGATCGTCGGCGGGATGACGCTGGCGCTGATGATCATGCCGGTCATCGTCATCGCCGGCCGCAACGCAATCAAGGCGGTGCCTCCCTCGATCCGCGACGCCGCGCTCGGCATCGGCGCCAGCCGCATCCAGGTCGTGTTCCACCACGTCCTGCCGCTCGCCCTGCCCGGCATCCTGACCGGTACGATCATCGGCATGGCTCGCGCGCTGGGCGAGACCGCGCCACTCCTCATGATCGGCATGCGCGCCTTCATCGCATCGCCGCCGGAGGGCTTCAGCGATCCCGCGACCGTGCTGCCGGTGCAGATCTTCCTCTGGTCGGACGAGGTCGGGCGCGGCTTCGTCGAAAAGACCAGCGCCGCCATCCTGGTGCTGCTCGCCGTGCTCCTGGCGATGAACGCGCTCGCCATCTACCTCCGCAACAAGTTCGAGACCCGCTGGTGACGCTTCAGACCCCAAAATTGTCGGCGCAGAACGTCAGCGTCTTCTATGGCGCCAAGCAGGCGGTGCGCGACGTGTCGATCACCATGTCGATGGACGAAGTGACCGCGTTCATCGGCCCCAGCGGCTGCGGCAAGTCGACCTTCCTGCGCACGCTCAACCGGATGAACGACACCATCCCCTCGGCGAAGGTCACGGGCGAAATCCTGCTCGACGGCGAGGATATCTACGCCCCCGCGATGGACGTCGTGCAGCTTCGCGCCCGCGTCGGCATGGTGTTCCAGAAGCCCAACCCCTTCCCCAAGTCGATCTTCGAGAATGTCGCCTACGGCCCGCGCATCCATGGTCTGGCGAGCGGTCGCGCCGAGTTGGGCGAGATCGTCGAACGCTCGCTGAAGCGCGCAGGCCTCTGGGACGAGGTGAAGGACCGTCTGGACGACAGCGGCACGGCGCTGTCGGGCGGCCAGCAGCAGCGGCTCTGCATCGCCCGCGCCATCGCCACCCGCCCCGAGGTGCTGCTGATGGACGAGCCCGCCTCCGCCCTCGACCCGATCGCCACCGCGGTCATCGAGGAGCTGATCGACGAGCTGCGCGCCAACTACACCATCGTCATCGTCACCCACTCGATGCAGCAGGCGGCCCGCGTCAGCCAGCGCACCGCCTTCTTCCACCTCGGCGAGCTGGTCGAATACGGCCTGACCGACGAAATCTTTACCGCGCCGCGCCAGCCGCGGACGAAGGATTACATCACGGGGCGGTATGGGTGACGCCCGCACCAACCATTGTCATCCCCGCGGAGGCGGGGATAAATTCTGGCTGAGGTCTCGATAAACACGCTGATTCAGCCACAATTTATTCCCGCCTTCGCGGGAATGACGGATTAGAGGTTTGGAGTAGATCGAGATGGCCACCGGCCAGGAACATACCGTCAAGGCGTTCGACCAGGACATCGGTCACCTGCGCGGGCTGATCAGCCAGATGGGCGGGCTGGCCGAACAGGCGATCGCCGATGCGATGACCGCCCTCTCCCGCGGCGATGCGGAGCTGGCGAAACAGGTCCGCGCCAAGGACAAGGCGATCGACGCCATCGAGGCGGAGGTCGAGAAACTGGCCGTCCGCGTCATCGCGCTGCGCGCGCCGATGGCCGACGACCTGCGCGACGTCGTCGCCGCGCTGAAGATCGCCGCGGTCATCGAACGTATCGGCGATTACGCCAAGAACATCGCCAAGCGCGTGCCTTCGATCCACACCGGCCCCGACCGGATCGAGGCGATCTCGATCCTTCCCGCGATGGCGAACCTGGCGAGCGACATGGTCCGCGACGTGCTCGACGCCTTTGCCAGCCGCGATGCCGAAGCCGCGCTGGAGGTCTGCCGACGCGACCGCGCGCTCGACGACTTCTACAATTCGATCTTCCGGGTGCTGCTGACGTTCATGGTCGAGAACCCGAAGACGATCAGCGAGGTCGCGCACCTGTTGTTCGTCGCCAAGAATCTGGAGAGGATCGGCGACCACGCGACCAACGTCGCCGAAATGGTCTATTTCGCTGCGACCGGCAAATATCTCGCCGATCGCGACAGCCTGGAGGGCCGAGCATGAGCCGCGCGACGATGCTGCTGGTCGAGGACGATCCCGCTCTCGCCGAATTGGTGTCCTGGAATTTCCGCCGCGAGGATTTCGAGGTCCGCCATACGCCCGACGGCGAGGAAGCGCTGTTGCTGGCGCGCGAGGCGACACCCGATATCGTCCTGCTCGACTGGATGATCGAGGGGCCGATCTCTGGCCTGGAGGTCTGCCGCCAGCTGCGCCGCAGCCCTGCGACGCAGAACGTCCCCATCATCATGCTGACCGCGCGGGGCGAGGAAGAGGACCGCGTGCGCGGGCTGGAGACCGGCGCCGACGATTATGTCACCAAGCCCTTTTCCCCGCGCGAGCTGATCGCGCGCGTCGGCGCGGTCCTTCGCCGCGTGCGGCCGGCGCTGGCCGGGGAGACGCTGAGCTACGGTGACCTGGAAATGGACACCGTCGGCCACAAGGTGAAGCGCGGCGGAGAGACGATCCAGCTGGGCCCCACCGAATTCCGCCTGCTCAAGCATTTTCTCGAGCATCCCGGCTGGGTCTTCTCGCGCGAACGCCTGCTGGATGCCGTCTGGGGCCATGATTCGGACATCGAAGCGCGGACGGTCGACGTCCACATCCGCCGTTTGCGCAAGGCGATCAACGTCGGCGACAGGCCCGATATCATCCGCACGGTCCGTTCGGCCGGCTATGCGCTGGATTCGAACGGCTGACGGCACGGATTGACCAAGATCAGGGTCGGTCGGGAAACGACTCGCCGGGTGCGGCGTTACCCTGCCCGACGCACGCTTTGAGGTGCGCCTCATCTGCAAGGACCCGATCATGGCCTTCAAGACGATTTTGCTGGCGAGCGCGCTCGCCTTCGGTGGCACCGCCATCGCTCAGGATACGATGACCACGCCGCCGGCCGACCCGGCCGCGCAAACGCAGACTACGACACCGCCCCCGGCCGATCCGGCCGCGCCGCCGCCGGCCGCGCCGATGACCCCGGCTCCGGCCGATCCCAC
>DASTEN010000358.1:0-2590 GCA_035709645.1 Sphingomonas sp. | reverse complement strand
ATGGCACGCCGTTCCACCTCGCCGAATGGAGTGCCGCCGTCGCCCGCGGATGCCGTCAGCACGACCGGTTCCTGCTCGCGGAAGGGGCCGACGGCGCGATCGCCGGCGTCCTGCCGCTGACGTTGATCCGATCGCGACTGTTCGGCACCGCGCTGGTTTCCGCCGGCTTCGGCGTCGATGGCGGGGTGCTGGCCGACGACACCGCGACGGCGGTCGCCCTTGCCGACGATGCCTGGCGCCTGGCTGAGGCGGAGGGCGCGCCGTCGCTCGAACTGCGCGGCGGGCCGGCGTTGGCGGGTTTCCACACCAATACCGAAAGCTACGTCGGTTTCGTCCGCGATCTGGCGGTTGACGATGATGCGCAATTGACCGCCATTCCGCGCAAGCAACGCGCCGAGGTCCGCAAGTCGTTCGACAGGGACCTGACGATCGCCGTCGATGACGACCGCGCCGGCCATTACCGCGTCTATTCCGAATCGGTCCGCAACCTCGGCACGCCGGTGTTCCCGAAATCTCTGTTCGGCGCGGTGCTCGATGCCTTCGGCGATGCCGCCGACATCCTGACCGTCCGCCACGGGGGCGCGCCGGTCGCCAGCGTGCTCAGCCTGTATTTCCGCGGCACGGTCTATCCCTATTGGGGTGGCGGGACCGAAGCCGCGCGGGGTCTGCGGGCCAATGACGCGATGTATTATGCGCTGATGAACCATGCGCGATCGCGGGGATGTACGCGGTTCGACTTCGGGCGGTCGAAGGTCGGGACGGGTGCCGCCGCGTTCAAGCGAAACTGGGGCTTCGACGCGCGGCCGCTCGCCTATCATGTCCGCACCGCCGATGGCGCGCCGCCGCGCAGCATCAATCCGCTCGACCCGAAATATGCGCGGAAAATCGCGGCGTGGAAGACATTGCCGCTGCCGATCGCGACCCTGATCGGCCCGTACCTGTCGCGCGGGCTGGGCTGATGGACATCCTGTTCCTCGCCCATCGCATGCCCTTTCCACCCGATCGGGGGGACAAGATCCGCGCGTACAATGTGCTGAACTATCTGCGCGCCCGGGCGAACGTGCATCTGGTCGCCTTCGCCGATGATCCCCGCGATCTGGATGCCCCCCGACTGTGCGCCAGCCAGCACATCGTGCCGCGCACCAAGTCCAAACCCCGCGCCGCGATCGAAGCTCTGCTGACCGGCCGGTCGGTGTCCGAAGCAGCCTTCGCCGACGCGCACGTCCAGCGTGCGGTGGACGCGGTGCTGAACACCCATCCGATCGACGCGATCTACGTCTTCTCCAGCGCGATGGCGCAATATCTGCCGGCTGACGTGTCCGTGCGGACGGTCATGGATTTCTGCGACGTCGATTCGGTGAAGTTCGGCGAATACGCGCGCGGCGCCCCCTTCGCACGGCGCCGGCTGTTCGCGCGGGAGGAGCGACTGCTCGCCCGGTTCGACCGCGACATCGCCAGCCGGGTCGACGCCAGTCTGTTCGTCAGCGATGCCGAGGCTGCGCTTTTCCGGTCGATCGGTGGCGTCGGCGACATTCGCGTGATCGAGAACGGCATCGATACGATCAAGTTCGATCCCGACGCGGATTTCGCCCCGGTCGATGCCGGCGACCCGCTGATCGTGTTCACCGGGCAGATGGATTACGCGCCCAACGTTGCGGCCGTCCGCTGGTTCGCCAGCGACGTCCTGCCGCACGTTCCCGCCGCGACCTTCGCCATCGTCGGGCGGGCACCGACGCCCGAGGTGCAGGCGCTGGCCGGCGACCGCGTGATCGTCACCGGCGAAGTGACCGACGTCCGGGGCTGGCTGGCGGCGGCGACGGTCGCGGTCGCGCCGTTGCGGATCGCGCGCGGCATCCAGAACAAGGTGCTGGAGGCGATGGCGATGGCGCGGCCGGTGGTGGTGTCGGACGCGGCGGCGGAAGGGATCGATCACGCCGGCACGCTGCGGACGGCGGGCGATGCGCAGGCGTTCGCGCGCGAGGTGTCGGCGCTGATCGCCGACCGGGCCGCCGGGGATGCGCTGGGCCAGGCCGCGCGGCGGCAGGTACGGGCGCGCTATGGCTGGGATGCGCGGTTGGCGGGGTTGGATGGATTGTTGAGGCTCGCCGGCGCTCGCCCTCACCCTTCCGGGGCTGCGCCGCTCCCTCCTTCTCCCGTTGCGAGCGGAAAGGGGCCCGCCGCCGTAGGCGGTGGGAAGGGTGAGGGCGATCGGTCCGGGTCAATGGTCGGCGTATGACAATCGCCATCCCTGCCACCGCCTTCACGGCGACCGGCCGCTGGCGCACCGCGCTGGCGACGCTTGCCGGGGTATGGGCGGCAACGCTGGTCATCTTCCACCGCGACGTCGCCGACCTGGCGGAGATCTACTGGAACTCGACCACCTTCGGTCATTGCCTGTTCGTCCTGCCCGTCGTCGGCTGGCTGGTCTGGCAGCGTCGTGGCGAAGTGGCCCGCCTGAGCCCTGCCGCCTGGTGGGGGGGGCTTGCCGTCCCGGTGGGCGGCGCCACCGCCTGGTTTCTGGGCGACATCGCCGGCATCGCGCTGTTTCGCCACATCGGGCTGGTGCTGATGCTGCAAGGCGCGGTCGTGG
>DASTEN010000357.1:0-13722 GCA_035709645.1 Sphingomonas sp. | reverse complement strand
GACGACGTGATCGGCGCCGGCGGGCGCAAGGCGTTCGAGGGCATTTTGAACCGCGCGCGGTCGCTCGACGAATTTCTCTGGGTCAGCGAATTCGGAACGGTGTCACCGATGGCCGGGCCTGACGAGCGCGGCAGCCTGTTGCACCGGCTTTACCAGATCGCCGACACGATCGCCGATCCCATCCTGAAATCGCAATATCGCGATACGTTCCGCGAACGCTTCTACGGTGTGTTCGGCAGCAAGGCGCAGCGGTTTTCGGTCGTCCAGGCCGTGTCGGAGCCGGTCCAGCGCCCGCGCAAGGGCCTGGCCTATTCGGTCCAGCGTGCAGTGCTGCTGGGATTGATGCGCTATCCCGAAGTTCTCAAGGCGCGGATAGAGGATGTCGTCGACCTTCCACTCGGATCGCGGGCGTTGATCGAGTTGCGCGACCGACTGGTCGAGCTTGCCTATCAATGGGCCGCGGAAGATATCGGCGAGATAACGCACGAAATTCTGTCAGATACGTACGGAATCAACGTCGACCCTCGCCTCTACACCGAGGATCTTGCCTTTACATTTTATTTCTCGCGCGACGCCTTCCCGGAAGCCCGCGCCGATCTAGAGCGCTTGATTGACCTGATAATTGAAGAGCATTTGGCGCGTCGCGCGGTGGCACTCGGGAATACGCAGGTAGAACGCGATCTAAGTGAGCAGACCTACAATGAGCAACAGGCCGCACGTCAGTTGGTAGACGAAGCCCGAAACAAGCTTGCGGAGTGGGTCGACCAGTTCCGAACCGCCGCTTGATCCGCGCCGAACCCAACCCATATCGGCGACTGTCCGGACGCGACGCGATCGTCTCGGCACAGGCGCTGCGGAACGTCTCAAACATCTAAACTGGCCGCGCGATCCTTGCAGTCGCCGGAAAAATCTACGAATGGCGGTAAAATAGCCGCCATCTGAGTCGAGGGTAATTGATGGCTAAGTCCAACGGCGGCGGCAACAGCGGCGGCGACGACATGACGATCGACACGGGCGACGCCCCGCTGATCGACCTGAACGAAGGGTCGCTTAAAAAGCTCGTCGCGCGCGCGAAGAAGCGCGGCTACATCACCGTCGACCAGCTGAACGAGATGCTGCCGCAGGACCAGATGTCCAGCGAGCAGATCGAAGACGTCATGTCGGCTTTGAACGACATGGGCATCAATGTCGTCGAGAACGAGGACGCCGGCGAAGACGACCAGCAGCAGGAGGAGGAATCCTCCGACGACGCTGAGACGTCCGATGACGGTTCGGACGGCAGCCAGACCTTCGAAGTCGCCAAGAAGAAGGAAACGGTCGATCGCACCGACGATCCCGTCCGCATGTACCTGCGCGAGATGGGGGCGGTCGAGCTCCTATCGCGCGAAGGCGAGATCGCGATTGCCAAGCGGATCGAGGCCGGGCGCGACACGATGATCCTGGGGCTGTGCGAATCGCCTATCACCTTCAACGCGATCATCGGCTGGTCGACCGCCCTCAACGAAGGCACGATGCAGCTGCGCGAGATCCTCGATCTCGACGCGATGCTGTCGAAGGGTCCGTCGGCCGAGCAGGTCGAGGGGGCCGAGGACGACGATTCAGGCGAGATCAGCGAAAAGACGGCGGGCGCCAGCTTCAAGGACGAGGAAGAGCCCGAGGAAGCGTCCGCCGACGGTGACGACGACGACATGACCGAGCGTCGTGCGCCGCGCCCGAGCGATGACGAGGAGGAGGACAACACCCTCAGCCTCGCGCAGATGGAAGAGACGCTGAAGCCTCAGGCGCTCGAGAAGTTCGCGAACATCACCGCGATCTACAAGAAATTCGCCAAGGTCCAGGAACAGCGCCTCGAAGCGATGGGCGCCGGCGGCGAGCTGTCGGCGGCGGACGAGCGCAAGTATCACAAGCTGCGCGAAGACCTGACCGCCGAGGTCGAAAGCGTCCAGTTCCATCAGGCGAAGATCGAATATCTCGTCGACCAGCTCTACAGCTTCAACCGCCGCCTGACTGCGCTCGGCGGGCAGATGCTGCGCCTGGCCGAGCGCCACAAGGTGCCGCGCAAGGCGTTCCTCGACGCCTATGTCGACCATGAGCTCGACGAGAATTTCCTCAGCGCCAATGCCAAGACCGACAAGAAATGGGCCGCCTTCGCCGCCAACGAGAGCGGCGCGGTGGATCGTATCCGCACCGAGATCGCCGAGATCGCGCAGCAGACCGGCATGGCGCTCAGCGAATTCCGCCGCATCGTCAACATGGTGCAGAAGGGCGAGCGCGAGGCGCGGATCGCGAAGAAGGAAATGGTCGAGGCCAACCTGCGCCTCGTCATCTCGATCGCGAAGAAATACACCAACCGCGGTCTGCAGTTCTTGGATCTGATTCAGGAGGGCAACATCGGCCTGATGAAGGCGGTGGACAAGTTCGAATACCGTCGCGGCTACAAGTTCAGCACCTATGCGACGTGGTGGATCCGCCAGGCGATCACGCGTTCGATCGCGGACCAGGCGCGCACGATCCGCATTCCGGTTCACATGATCGAAACGATCAACAAGCTGGTCCGCACCAGCCGTCAGTTCCTGCACGAGCAGGGCCGCGAACCGACGCCGGAGGAAATGGCCGAGCGCCTATCCATGCCGCTGGAAAAGGTTCGCAAGGTGATGAAGATCGCCAAGGAGCCGATCAGCCTCGAAACGCCGATCGGCGATGAGGAGGATTCGCACCTGGGCGACTTCATCGAGGACAAGAATGCGGTCATTCCAGTCGATGCAGCAATCCAGGCCAATCTGAAGGAAACCGTCACCCGCGTTCTCGCCAGCCTGACGCCGCGCGAAGAACGCGTTCTGCGCATGCGCTTTGGCATCGGCATGAATACCGACCATACGCTGGAGGAAGTGGGGCAGCAGTTCAGCGTGACCCGCGAACGTATCCGCCAGATCGAGGCGAAGGCGCTGCGCAAGCTGAAGCACCCCAGCCGAAGCCGAAAGATGCGGTCCTTCCTGGATCAGTGAGATGAAAAGCCCGGGTTCATCCCGGGCTTTTTTTTTAATCGACGCAGATCCTTTACGCCGGTTTGAAGCACGAAGTGCGCTCGCCCATCCCTGATGAATTACGCATTTTGCGTAGTCGCGGTCACGATTGATGACATGGATCAGCTTAAACTACCGCCGTAATTGGATCATTTTGTTGGATATTTTTTTGATCATCTGAGTATTAGAATGCAACTGGGTCGCTAATAGGGGTTGGCATCTCAGATGGTGGACGCAGTAACGGCATCGGATCTGGTGCGGCATTTCGGTGCTTGGCGTGATCGGGCGATGCACAAGCCGGTATACATCCATCACCACGGCCGGGCGAAGCTTGTGCTGACGTCGGTAGACTTCCTTGAACATCTCGTATCCGCGCGCGGGAGCGGTGACCAAAATCGTGGCGGCTTCGCTACGCTGCTCGACATGATGGATTCGATCGTCCTGGTCATGGATGCCGACCTGTGCCTGGTCGGCGTCAGCCCGCCGGCACGGCATCTGCTGGGGCGGCACGACTGGCGCGGCAAGACGCTGGACGACATTCTGCCCGAGGAAATCCGCCCCTTCCTGCTGCGCGCCGTGAACGCGGCGAAGGCAAGCGGCGTTCCCGAAAAATTGCAGTTGCGGCTCGGCGCGCAGGGCGGGCGGCGGGTCGACATTACTGTCGAGCCGTTTGACGGCGGCGTCTGCATCGTCGGGTGCGACCGTACGGCGCAGGAATCGCAGATCATGGCCGAGGCACGGGTCCAGGCCATCGACGACATGCTGGGGCTGCTGGGCAATGTCGCCTATCTGCGCATCAACCTGCGTGGCTACATCGTCGGTGCGTCCGGATCATTCGAGCGGATGTCGGGGTTGGCGGCGGCCGCGTACCGCAGCGTCCGCCTGCCGACATTGTTCGACCTGCCGAGCCGCGTCGGTGTGGGCGATACGCTGGAGAAGGCGATCGACACCATGTCGGCGCACGCCGTCCGCGCACGGCTGATCGGTCATCGTGGCGAGCCGATCCCGGTCCAAATCGCCTTTTCGGGTCAGTTGTTGCGCGCCTCGGGCGACGCGGTTCTGGCGACATTGTCCACCGATCGCTGTCCCGCCGAATAGCGTCGAACGCCCCGCCATCGTGCGTGGTTAAGCCGCCATCAACCGCATCTTTACGCGCTTCGGTATAGGCTTTGCCGCGAAGGTGTAGTCCAGCCGGCGCGGGCCGGGGACTTTCTGACAAGGTGGTATCGCTCGATGGTGTTCGCAACGACGCAAACCGGCAGGTCGAGTGATGCGTGGACGGCGCTCTCGACCATGGTCGGCAACGATGGCAGCGGCCGCGAAGGCTTTGCCGCGTCATTGTTGCGTCCCGATGCCCAAGCCCGCGATCTGGCCGATGCGGTCCATTGCCTGTGCCTGCTGCATGGACGCCAGCCCGGCGTCATCGATTCGACCGCGATGCGACCGGTGTCGGATACCGCAGTCGCCTGGCTGGAGGACGCGACGTCCGCCTTTGCCGAGGAGCGCGCGACGCTGATCCGTCTTGTTGCGGCGGTCGGCCCTCTGCCCAGCACCCCCGGCCAAGCCGAAACCGAAGCGGCGATAACCGCGCAGCGTCATGCGCTCGATATGCTGGCGAGTTCGGAGCGCAGGGGCTGTCCGATGGGCGCATCGCTGGCGCTGGTGCTCGATTGGGTGGCGATCCGCGACGTGCTGGACGCGACGGCGAACCGCGTCGGGATCGATGTGCCGCCGTCGTCGCTTCCCTCGCGCGCGGATTGCGCGGCGCTGGTCGGTACGCTGGGCGGGGCGGTGGCGTTCGAGCGGGCGATGCTGTTCGGCGCGCAGCAGCTGCTCGCGCAGCATCATGCGTTGTGGGACCTGCTGGAGGCTCGCGCCGAGGCTCGGGCCGGCGGCTGACCCTTGGCGGGCCGGCGCCGACCCGCTAGATCCGACCCATGCGCTTCGAAGGCACCCAGAACTATGTGGCGACCGATGACCTGAAGGTCGCGGTCAACGCCGCCGTCACCCTCCGCCGCCCCCTGCTGGTCAAGGGCGAGCCCGGCACCGGCAAGACGGTGCTGGCGCAGGAGATCGCGAAGGCGGTCGGCGCGCCGCTGATCGAATGGAACGTGAAATCGACGACGAAGGCGCAGCAGGGCCTGTACGAATACGACGCGGTGGCACGCCTGCGCGACGGCCAGCTCGGCGATCCGCGCGTCCATGACATCGGCAACTACATCCGCCGCGGCAAATTGTGGGAAGCTTTCACTAGCCCCACCCTGCCCGTGCTGCTGATCGACGAGATCGACAAGGCCGATATCGAATTCCCGAACGATCTACTCCAGGAGCTCGATCGGATGGAGTTCCACGTCTACGAGACGAAGGAAACCGTCCGCGCCGTCGAACGGCCGGTCGTCGTCATCACGTCGAACAACGAAAAGGAACTGCCCGACGCGTTCCTGCGGCGCTGTTTCTTTCATTACATAAAATTTCCCGATCGGGAGACGATGCAGGCGATCGTCGACGTGCACTTCCCCGGCATCCAGAAACTGCTGGTGTCACGGGCGATGGACATCTTCTACGAACTGCGGGACGTGCCGGGGCTGAAAAAGAAGCCGTCGACGTCCGAATTGCTCGACTGGCTGAAGCTGCTGCTGCACGAAGACATGCCGCTGGACGTTTTGCAGAACCGCGACCCGACGAAGGCGATTCCCCCGTTGCACGGGGCGCTGCTGAAGAACGAACAGGACGTGATGCTGTTCGAACGGCTGGCGTTCATGGCGCGTCGCCAACCGCGGTAGCAGTGGCGATAACCCCCGGTAACTGAATGGAAACCGGGCCGCTGGCATCACTGCCGGCGATGTTCGAGCGTGTTTTCAAGCGAATCGGAATCGGCGCGGTGTTGCTTGCCGCGCCCCTGCCCGCTGCGGCGTCCATTCTCGATTATGTCGGGCAATGCGTTCCGTTCGCGCGGGCAGCGTCCGGCATTCAGATCTACGGCGATGCCTGGACGTGGTGGGACCAGGCGGACGGGCGGTATCCGCGCGGGCATCAGCCCCGTGTCGGCGCGGTCGTCGCCTTCGCCCGGTCGGACAAGCTCCGCCTCGGCCATGTCGCGGTCGTCAGCCGCATCGTCGAAAGTCGTGTGCTGATGCTGACCCATGCCAACTGGTCGCGACAGGACGGCCGGCGCGGATTCGTCGAACAGGATGTGACGCTGTTCGACGTATCGCCGGACAACGACTGGTCGCAGGTTCGCGTCTGGTATCGGGGATCGACCGGGCTTGGCGGGTCCGTGTATCCGGTACACGGATTCATATACGGGCCCCGCGGCGCGACGACGCCTGACCTCAGTGCGCGACAGCCCGACTACGTCGGATCGCTGCTCGACGCCTACGCGCAATAGCGCTCGGGCGGCGATTGCCGCACAGTGGCGGCAACGATGACGCGATCCGCACCCAAGTCCCTTTGGCTTCCCGTATTGGCCATAGCCGCGGCCGGACTGGCGTTGCGCCTTGCCGCAGCCCGCGGCGGCCTTTGGCTCGATGAAGCCTGGTCGGCGGCGTTCGCTGCCGATGTCGGCACGCCGCTTGGCGTGTTTCTCAACATCCACCACGACAACAACCACCACCTGAATACGCTGTGGCTGCAATCGGTCGGAATCGACGCTCCGTCGATCGTTCAACGCGGGCTGTCGATTGTCAGCGGAACGATCGCCATCATCGTCGCGGCGCTGATCGTCGCGCCACGCGGACATGCAGCCGCTATCATCGCCGCGACTCTGTTCGCCGTATCGCCGATCCTGGTGACCTACGGCAGCGAGGCGCGGGGCTATGCCCCGATGGTGCTGGCGCTGCTGATCGTCATTCTGATCGTCGACAGATGGCTCGCGGCACCGCGCGAACGACCGCTGGCCGTGGCACTCGCCATCGTCTGCCTGCTCGGCACGCTGGCGCAGATGACCTTCGTCTTCGGCCTGTGTGCCGTCGTCGGCTGGATCCTCCTGCGGCGCTGGCGGGAAGAGGGCCTGCGGACGGCGATGATCGATACGGTGCGGATCGCCGGCCTGCCGATCGCCGTAACCCTGGGTACGATCGGGGCCGTCATCCGATGGTTGCCAGGCCCGGACGGGTTCAAGGTCGGCAGCTATTTCGCCTTCACGTTTCGCGACTTGTATGTCGGACAGGTCGAGATGCTGTCCTACACGCTTGGCCTGCCCATCGGCGTCGGCTGGCTGCTACCGGTGCTAGGCCTGGCGTTGATCATCGCGGCGATGCGCCCCGCCCTCGGATCACGTCGCCAATTCTATCTGCTCGCTATGATCGGCGTACCGCTGGGATGTTCGATCCTGCAGCTCGGCAACGTCGCAATCGCCCGGTACTTCCTGGCCGGCAGCATCGTGATGCTTCTGATGCTGGCGGAGACTGCCGCGATTGCCCTGGCCCGCCCCGGTCGGTGGCGCGTGGGAGCGATCGTCACCCTCGTCGCCTTCCTGGTCGGTGCGACCTGGCACGACGTCAGGCTGCTCGGTGATCGTCGGGCCGATCCATCGACCGCCATTGCGCTTATGCGCTCAAGAGCGCCGGACGGGGCGACGGTATCGCTGGATCGCGCTCGCGCGGCTCCCGTCATCGATGTCGCGGCGGCGCAAGGTGGATATCGCGCGCGGATCGCGCCGTGCGGCCGGTTCCTGTTCGTCGATCGCGATGGTACCGAAACCTTTCCGGCTATGCCCGTTCGCTGCGGCATCCGCTATCGGCCGATCGGCCATGCTGCGCCCGACGGCCTGTCCGGCTCGCACTGGACTTTATACGAACGCCGCCCCTAGATGCGGCGATGTTCCTCGCCTTTCTGGACGAATTGCGCGCCGCCGGCATCCCCGCGAGCCTGAAGGAGCATCTGCTGCTGCTCGAGGCGCTCGACCGCGACGTCATCGAACAGACACCCGAAGCTTTCTATTATCTCGCCCGCGCCACCTTCGTGAAAGACGAAGGGCTGCTGGACCGGTTCGATCAGGTCTTCGCCAAGGTCTTCCGCGGTGTCACCACGAGCTATGGGCTGCAGGGTGCCGACGTTCCCGAGGATTGGCTGAAGGCGGTCGCCGAGAAGTTCCTCAGCCCGGAAGAGATGGCCAGGATCGAATCCCTCGGGTCCTGGGACGAGATCATGGAGACGCTGAAGAAGCGGCTGGAGGAGCAGCAAGGGCGTCATCAGGGCGGCAACAAGTGGGTCGGCACAGGCGGCACGTCCCCCTACGGAAATTCGGGCTATAATCCGGAAGGCGTCCGGATCGGTGGCGAAAGCCGCCACAAGCGTGCGATCAAGGTCTGGGACCAACGCGAGTTCAAGAACCTGGACAACACTCGGGAGCTGGGAACGCGCAACATCAAGGTGGCGCTGCGTCGCCTTCGCCGGTTCGCGCGCGAAGGGGCTGCCGACGAACTCGACATCGATGGTACGATCGAGGGTACGGCAAAGCAGGGCTGGCTCGACGTGCGGATGCGCCCCGAGCGCCACAATGCGGTAAAGCTGCTGCTGTTTCTGGACGTCGGCGGGTCGATGGATCCCTTCATAAAGCTTTGCGAGGAGCTGTTCTCCGCTGCGACGTCCGAATTCAAGAACCTCGAATTCTTCTATTTTCACAACTGTCTTTACGAGGGTGTGTGGAAGGACAACCGCCGCCGTTTCGCCGAACGCACCGCGACATGGGACGTGCTTCACAAATATGGCCACGACTATAAAGTCGTCGTGGTGGGCGACGCGGCGATGAGCCCGTATGAAATCACCCATCCCGGCGGATCGGTCGAACATATGAACGAAGAAGCGGGGGCGGTCTGGCTGAAGCGTCTGACCCACACCTATCCTGCGTCCGTGTGGCTGAACCCCACGCCCGAGGATCACTGGGGCTATTCGCAGTCGACGCGGATCATCCGTGAGCTCGTCAACGATCGCATGTACCCGCTCACCCTCGGCGGGCTCGACGCGGCAATGCGCGAACTGGTGCGAAAGACCTAGAGGCGCTCGACCGCGCGGCGCAGTTTGCGTAGCATCTCAGCGTCGCCTGCCGGAACATTTGCCGCATCGCCGGCCAAGGCCATCAGCCGGACCGCGCCGAAGCTGGCGGCCAAGCCCTTCAGGCGCAACGCCTGGTCGATCCACTGCGCCGCACCGTCCGCACGCGTGAGCGCGGTCACGCCGGCCTTCGCGCTGTCGAGAAACACCTCGCGAAGTTCCGCGATCAGCGCGGGGTCGTCGCCCACCGCCGCCGCCAGCGTCGCATCGATTGCACCGGGATCATAAGCCATGCCCGCCACGCTATAGCCGACGTCTTTAAGGGAAGGTTGCAGCAGACCCCTGTCACGCGCCGCAATTCGTGATAGGTGTCCCATTTATGAACGGGGGTTCGCGCATCATCGGTCTGCGTCCGGCGACGGATACGGAACTGGCTCAGGATTTTCCGGCCTTGGCAATTAGGGACGACGGGGTCGACGACGATCCGTACGCAGCGCTCGACGACGTCGATGCGCCGCGGTTCACCTGGGCCATGCCGACGTTGGGGGCGCTGGTGTCGGTCGCGTGGATCGGCACGATGCTCTGGTTCGCGCGCGACGCTTTTCCATTGCCGCCGGTCGCCTTCGTCCAGTTCGCCGCGGCGCTGTGCGTTGTGCCGACGCTCGTCGCCGTGCTCTGCCTGCTGGCGTTGCGGACCAGTCGCGCGGAGGCGCACCGCTTCGGCGCGACCGCGCGCGCGATGCGGGTCGAGGCCGCGAACCTCGAGCGCACCGTCGCCGCGCTCGGCGATCGGATCGCTGCCAATCGCGAATCGCTGATCGAACAGGCGACCATCCTGACGCAGATCGGCGATACCGCGTCGGACCGCCTCCGCTCGCTTGGCGGACAGATCACGGCCGAAGCGCAGCTGCTCGACAATCTGTGCGGGACGATTACCCAGGCATCGACCAACGCCGAACGGGCGCTGGCCAACGTCTTCGACGCCCTGCCCAAGGCGCACGCGGAATGGACCGGGATGGCGCAGTCGATCGACGCGGTCGGCCTCAACGCGTCCGCCCACGCCGCCGCGCTCGATACGCAATTGTCGGCCTTGGCCGAACGCGGCCGCAGCGCCGAGGAAATCGCGTCCGGCGCGGCAGCCCGCCTGTCCGCCCATGTCCAGCGCACAGAAAGTGCCACCGAAGCCGCTGCGCACCGCCTGGATGCCGCTGCCACCCAGATGGGCGAGTCGGTCGACGCCGTGCTGGACCGGGCCGCCGATGCGATCGATGGCGCGCGCAAGGGCATCGCCGCGCAGGGCGAAGCGATGCTGGCGATGATCGCCGCGAGCCAGGCTGCGCTCGAAAAGACCGGTCGCGACGGCGCCGACGCGCTGCAATCGCGTCTGGGCGATATCGAGGGCGTGGTCATTCGCATTGCCGAACGTCTCGATGCCGAGCGACAGCAGAGCGACGCGTTGTTCGATACGCTGGTGCTGAACGTCGACGGCGCGACGGAACAGCTCGAACGGATGCATAGCGAAGGCTTGGCGAAGAGCCAGGGGCTGGCCGCATCGATCAGCGCACTGACCGCGTCGACCGAGGCGATGACCGAAACGATGCGCGTCGGCGACACGACTGCCCGCAACTTGATCGGCACTGCCGAGGAACTGCTGACCGCGCTCGACGCATCCGCGCGCGAGCTTGACGAAACTCTGCCTGACGCCATCGCGCGGCTCGACCAGCGAATCGTCGATACGCGGCGGCTGGTCGGCGCGGCGAAGCCCGAATTGCTCGCGCTCGTCACGGCAGCGGAAAGCACGCACGTCGCGGTCGAAGCGGTCAACGCGCTGGTGACGACCGAACGCGAAAAGCTGGCGGAGATCACCGAGACGCTGACCGCAGCACTCGACATCGGGCAGGACAAGGCCTCGACGATGGACATGGTCGTCGGCGACGCGATCGCAAAGACACGCCGCTTTGCCGAAGATGCCGCCCCGCAGCTGGTCGAAGCGCTTGCCCGTATCCGCGAGACCGCCGATCGCGCGGCCGACAGCGCGCGATCGGTGTTGGCGGGGGTCATTCCAGAGGCCGCCACCGCGATCGAAACGGCCAGCGTCGATGCGGTACGTAGCGCCTTCGCCCGGGCCCTTCCCCAGCCGCTCGCTGAACTGCGCGACGCCTCCGAGGGGGCGGTGGAAGCGGCGACACGCGCGTCTGAACGCCTGTCGCAGCAATTGATGACGATCGCCGAATCGACGGCGGCGATCGAGGCGCGGATCGATGCCGAGCGCGCCGACCGCGAGGCGAGCAATCAGGACAATTTCGCGCGCCGCGTCTCGCTCTTGATCGAAGCGCTCAATTCGTCCTCGATCGACATCACCAAGACCTTCTCGCACGAAGTCAGCGACAGCGCGTGGTCGGCGTATCTGAAGGGCGACCGCGGGGTTTTCACACGGCGCGCGGTACGTCTGCTCGACGCCGGAGAAGCGCGCGAAATCGCCCGGCTGCACCAGGAGGACAGCGAATTCCGCGAACACGTCAACCGCTACATCCACGATTTCGAAGCGATGTTACGCCAGATCCTGACCCAACGCGACGGATCGCCGCTGGGCGTAACGTTGCTGTCGTCGGACATGGGCAAGCTGTACGTCGCGCTCGCGCAGGCGATCGAGCGGTTGCGGGCTTGAGACCCTAGGCTAGGGTCACGACGATCGTTCGTATTGCGCCAGTCGCAAGGCATGCCCGGAACAGGGGCTAAGACACGCGCAGCACGAGCGAGGAAGGCGAGCGCGTAACAGCGAACGGGGTTACAGCGCCGACAGCGCCTTTTCGATGCCGTCCATCGTGAACGGCTTGGCGAGCACCGGTCGGCCCTTGTGCGCATCGGCGATCGCGCCGTCGCCGCCGCCGGTCGCGAGCACGAAGGGCACGCCGGCTTCAGCCAGCGCATCCGCCACCGGCCAGCTCTGTTCGCCGCCGCGCAGGTTGACGTCCAGGATCGCGGCATCGATGCCGCCGGCCTGGACCAGTTCCAGCGCGGCGGGCACGCTTTCGGCGGTGCCCGCGACGTCCTTATCCAGCGCGTCGAGGAAATCCTCGAGCATCATGGCAATCAGGGGTTCGTCCTCGACGATCAGGATACGCGCACGGTCTGACATCCGCTGCCCATATGCGAACATTTCGTGCGCGGCCAAGCGCTATTTCACGGCAAGCGCGTCGCGAACCGCTTCGCCGAGCTGCTGCACCGAGAACGGCTTTGGCAGAAAGCCGACGTTTTCGAGGTCTATCGACTTGCGCAACTGTTCCTCGGCATAGCCCGACATGAACAGGATCGGCACGTCGGGAAAGCGTGCGCGGACCCGCCGGGCCATCGTCGGCCCATCCATCGATGGCATGACGACGTCGGAGACAAGCAGGTCCGGCGCCGGGCCTTCCCCCAGCACGTCCAGGGCCGCTTCGCCATTTTCCGCGGTGCGTACGGTATAGCCCTGCCGGGTCAGCGCGCGTTCGGCTACAGCGCGAACCATATCCTCGTCCTCGACCAGCAGGATCGTGCCCGACCCCCATGTTTCGCCCGCCTTGGGTTTGGTCGGCACCTTTTGCGGCACCGTCCCACCCGCGGCGGAATGCACCGGCAGATAGATGGTGAAGCACGCCCCGCCCTTCGGCACGTTTTCGGCAAAGATATAGCCGCCCGATTGCTTCACGATGCCGTACACGGTCGACAGGCCAAGCCCCGTGCCCTTGCCGACCTCTTTGGTCGTGAAGAACGGTTCGAAGATCTTGGGCAGCACGTCTGCCGGAATGCCGGTGCCGGTGTCGGTGATTCTGAGCGCGGTGTAATCCCCCACCGGCAGCACGTCGTGCGCCAACCGCCGGGTTTCGGCCGCGGTCATCGACAAGGTCTCTATGGTCAGCACGCCGCCGCCGTTGGGATGGCTGGCGAGCATCGCATCGCGTGCGTTCACCGCCAGATTGACCACCACCTGTTCGAGCTGCCCCGGATCCGCGCGCACCGGCCCGAGATTGCGGCCATGCTGCACGACCAGTTCCAGCGTCTCGCCAAGCAGGCGCTTCAGCAGGTTCGACACCTCAGAAATGACGTCCGGCAATTGCAGGACCTGGGGACGCAGCGTCTGCTGACGCGAGAAGGCGAGCAACTGGCGTGTCAGGCCCGCGGCACGGTTCGAATTGGTCTTGATCTGCTGGATGTCGTCATAGTCGCTGTCGCCCGGCGTATGGCGCATCAGCATCAGGTCGCAGTGGCCGATGATCGCAGTCAGGATATTGTTGAAGTCGTGCGCGACACCCCCGGCAAGCTGGCCCACCGCCTGCATCTTGGTGGCTTGCGCCACCTGATGCTTCAGGCGGCCTTCCTCGCTGTTGTCCTTGATCGCCATCAGCACGGCCGCGTCGCCCAGTCCACGCGCTCCGGTCAGCGACACCTGGACCGGCTCGTCGGGCTTTTCGGCGAACCGTACGGGAAGCTGCGTCGCATATCCGCCGCCGCCACCGAAGCGGCGGATGGCGTCGGCCAGTGCGCCCTTGTCCTCGCGTACCACCAGGTCGCCGGGATACAGCGGCGGGGCCGACGTATCGACCGCGGCGGCCCGCTGGAACGCGTCGTTCATGTGGACGAACCGCCCGTCGCGATCGATCAGCGCCAGCGGCACGGGCAACAGCGCCACCAGGCTACGGACATGGCTCGCCGCGCTCGACCCGAT
>DASTEN010000356.1:0-5664 GCA_035709645.1 Sphingomonas sp. | reverse complement strand
GACCTGCTGCTCGCGGTGCCGGACGATCCGCGTGCCGACCTGTACCACGCGATGCGTCACGCCGCGATCGGTGGCGGCAAGCGGCTGCGTCCCCTCCTGACCTTCGCGACCGCCGACCTGTTCGGCGTCGACCGCGCGCTGACCGCACGCGTCGCGACCGCGATCGAGGCGATCCACGTCTATTCGCTGATCCACGACGACCTGCCCGCGATGGACGACGACGACATGCGCCGCGGCAAGCCGACGGTGCACAAGGTCTATGGCGAATCGACCGCGATCCTGGCCGGCGACTGCCTTCACGCGCTCGCGTTCGAATGGCTGGCGGAGCCCGAGGCGCATCCCGACCCCTTCGTCCGTGTCGAGCTGATCGGATGCCTGGCGGCCTCGTCCGGCCCCAGCGGCATGGCCGGCGGGCAAATGATGGATTTGGAGGCGGAGAAGACCAGTTTCGATCTGGCCACCGTCACCCGGTTGCAGGCGATGAAGACCGGTGCATTGATTGCCTGTTCGGTCGAGGCCGGCGCGATCCTCGGCCGCGTCGCCCCCGACGGTCGCCGCGCGCTGAGGGGCTATTCCCGCGACATCGGCCTGGCCTTCCAGATCGCCGACGACATCCTCGACGTCGAGGGGGACGAGGCGCTCGCCGGCAAGGCGCTGCGTAAGGACGAGGCGGCGGGCAAGGAAACTTTTCTGACGCTGCTGGGCCTGGACCGCGCGCGCGAACAGGCCGCGATGCTGGTCGATCAGGCGATCGAGCATCTGCGCGGATTTGGCCCGGAGGCCGACCTGCTGCGCGAGGTCGCGCGGTACATTACGGAACGCGACCGGTGACCCGCATCGGCGTCTACCCCGGCACGTTCGACCCGATCACGCTCGGGCACATGGACATCATCCGCCGGGGCGCGAAGCTGGTCGACCGGCTGGTCGTCGGGGTCACGACCAATCCGTCCAAGTCGCCGATGTTCTCGGTAGAGGAGCGGATGGAGATGGTCCGGCGCGAGGTTGCGGACGTCGCGGGCGACGTCACCGTCGTCGGGTTCGATTCGCTGCTGATGGACTTTGCCGAGCGCGAGCGCGCGAACATCATCGTCCGTGGGCTGCGCGCCGTCGCCGATTTCGAATATGAATACCAGATGGCCGGCATGAACCAGCAGCTGAATGCGCGGGTCGAAACGGTCTTCCTGATGGCCGACGTCTCGCTGCAGCCTATCGCCAGCCGGCTGGTCAAGGAAATCGCGATGTACGGCGGCGACATCGCCAAGTTCGTGACCGCGCCGGTAAAGGCCGAAGTCGATGCCCGCGTCCGTGCACTCGGACTGAAGGGCGACCAGCGGACATAAATTCGCCGCGAGCGTCGTTCATTTTGCCGTCAGCCGCGACCTCGTCTATGGGGCGCGCACGATAGTCGGGTTGGGGTTCTTTCACGCATGCGTCTGTTTTCCGCTCTTGTCGTCGCCGCCGCGGCGCTGTTTGCCCTGCCGGCGTCGGCGCAACTGATAGACGTGCCCGGCCGCGCCACGCCCCCGGCGACGACCGACAAGGAAAACCTGTGGCTGCTCGACCTGTCGAACGGCGGCCGCGTCACCATCTGGCTGCGTCCCGACGTCGCGCCGAAGATGGTCGAACGGGTAAAGACGCTGACGCGCCGGAAATTCTACGACAACACGCTGTTCCACCGCGTGATCGAAGGCTTCATGGCGCAGGGCGGCGATCCCAAGGGTGACGGCACCGGCGGATCGGACCTGCCGGACCTGGCCAAGGAATTCAATTATCTGCCCCACGTCCGCGGCGCCGTGTCGGCCGCGCGCGAAGGCGCGCCCGAACAGGCGACGCAGGAGCAGAAGGACAAGGCGGAAAACAGCGCCAATTCGCAGTTCTTCATCGTATTCAGCCCACGCCTCTCGCTCGACCAGAAATACACGGTGTTCGGCCGCGTGATCGATGGCATGCAATATGTCGACGCGATCGAACGCGGCGAACCGCCGGCGAATCCGACGCGGATCGTCCATGCCTATATCGCCGCCGACAATCCCCCGGCCTATGCTGCGCCGGTGATGGTCGCGCCCGAAACGCTGCCGCCGGGGCCGGGCCGCAAGGCGCCGCCGACGCAGACCCCGACGATCAAGTAAGCCGCTGGCCCCGCCCTGTCGCGGCGGGGACGATGGACGCCCCGATGAACGTCGACCTGTTCGATTTCGACCTGCCGAACGATCGCATCGCGCTGCGCCCGGCCTCCCCGCGCGATTCGGCGCGGCTGCTGGTGCTCGACGCGGACGGCACGCATGACCGCGTCGTCACCGACCTGCCCGCCTCGCTGCGCGCCGGCGATCTGCTGGTGTTCAACGACACCCGCGTCATTCCGGCCCAGCTCGAGGGCATCCGTGGCGAAGCCAGGATCGGCGCCACGCTCCACAAGCGCGAGGGCCCCCGTCGCTGGCGCGCGTTCATCCGCAATGCCAAGCGGTTGCGCGACGGCGACGCGATCGATTTCGGCCAGGGCGTGACGGCGACCGCCGACGACCGTGGCGACGACGGCAGCTTTGCGCTGGACTTCACAGGCGACGAACCGGTCGAATTGCTGCTGGGACGTGCCGGCCGCATGCCGTTGCCGCCGTATATCGCCGCCAAGCGCCCGACCGACGCGCGGGACGCCAATGATTACCAGACGATGTTCGCGAATGAACCCGGCGCGGTCGCCGCGCCGACGGCGGCGCTGCATTTCACACCGGCGCTGCTCGCCGCGCTCGATGCGGCCGGCATCGGCCACGCGACGCTGACGCTGCATGTCGGCGCAGGCACCTTCCTGCCGGTGAAGGCAGACGACACCGCCGACCACCGGATGCACGCCGAATGGGGGCGCATCGACGCCGCGACCGCCGACCGCCTGAATGCGGTACGCGCCGCCGGTGGCCGCGTAATCGCGGTCGGCACCACCAGCCTGCGCCTGATCGAAAGCGCGGCCGGCGACGACGATATCATCCGCCCGTTCGAAGGCGACACGTCGATCTTCATCACGCCGGGATATCGCTTCAAGGGCATCGACGGCCTGATCACCAACTTCCACCTGCCGCGCTCGACGTTGTTCATGTTGGTCTCGGCGCTGATGGGGCTGGATAGGATGCAAGCGGCTTACGCCCATGCCATCGCGAACGAATACCGCTTCTATTCCTACGGCGACGCATCGTTGCTGTTGCCCTGAATCGGTCGAAGCGGTCGGGAGGTGGCCTCGCCACAAAGCTGCGGTGCCGATGCCCCCGGACAATTTGTCCGACCGCGTCGCGATGACTTTGCCGCGTTCGTCCGATAGGACGCGTGCGTGACCGCGCTACGCCGCCTCTTCGCTGTCTCCCCTGGAATCGCGGTCGCGATCCTGGCGCTGGCGCTGGCGATGAAGCTGTTGGTCCCGGCAGGCTTCATGCCGACGGTGGCCGACGGACGGATCGTCGTCAGCATCTGTAGCGGGACCGGGCCGATGGCCATGGTCGCCGACATGCCGGGCATGGCGCATGATGCCCCGGCGGACATGCCGAAGCAGGACGAAGGGGCCGGTGCCCCCTGCGCCTATGCCGGGCTGATGACGCCATCGCTGGCATCGGTCGATCCGCTGATGCTGGCGATCGCGCTGCTAGCCGCGAAAGCGCTGGCGTCTCGCCGCATCGCACCGCCGTTGGCCCCCGCCCGGCCGCGACTGCGACCGCCCTTGCGTGGACCGCCACATCCGGCCTGATCGCCGGACGGTTACCCTAAAGCGACTCTCCGGCGCCGATGGCCTGCGCGATCGTGCGCGGCTGATGCTTGCTGACCGGAAGGACGATCATGTCCCCTCGCCTTCGTGTGGCGCGTGCCCGCCTGACGCGCGCGCGCATCCTTATCCGTCGCCTCCATCTGTGGCTTGGGCTCAGCGTGGGCGCGCTCTTCGTGCTGCTCGGGCTCACCGGCTCCGCGCTCGTCTTCTATGTCGAAATCGACAATCTGCTTCATCCCGAAGCGCAGGTCGCGGCATCCGCGCCGCCGCCAGGGTGGCAATCGCCCGTTTGGGATCGCGCGCTCGCGACCGGGCGGGCGCGCTTCCGCGACGCGGCCGGCAGATGGTCGTTCGAGGCGACCGATGTCGGAGGCGCGATCCCGGCACGCTTCTATCCCTCCGTCACCCCAACCGGACATCACGGTGCGCCGCGGACGATGGTGTGGTTTTCGGCCGATGGCACCCGGATCCTGCGCACCGCGCCGTGGGGCGGCTATCTGATGAGCTGGCTGTACGAATTGCACATGCAGATCCTGATGGCCGATACCGGCCGACAGATCGTCGGCTGGTCGGGCGTCGCAATGCTGGTGCTGTTGGCAAGCGGGATCATCGCCTGGTGGCCGCGGGGTCCCTGGGCAAAGGCGCTGGCATTCAAACGGCACGCCGCGCCGATCCGCCGGCTGCGCGACCTGCACAAACTTTCCGGGCTCGCCAGCGCCGGGCTGCTCGCGCTGCTGGTCGCGACGGGCATTCTGCTGGCGCTGGACGACGTGAAGGCGTGGATGCTCGCGCCGCCGCCCGTCCCTGCCCCGCACTCGGTCGCGACCGGTGGAGCACCGATCAGCATCGCCACCGCGCTTTCCGCCGCGCACCGGGCCGTGCCCGATAGCAGATTGGCGTTCGTCGATGTGACCGGGGCGGGCGATGTACCGATCCGCGTCCGCATCACCCTGCCCGGCGATCCGCATCGGCGTTTTCCTGGCAGCTACGTCTTCGTCGATCGCTTTTCCGGCCGTGTGCTGGCGGTTCACGACGGGCGGCGGGCCGGGGTGGTCGCGCTCTGGATGCGGTCGATTCACGATGGATCGATCGGCGGTCTGGCGACCCGGATCCTCGCCGTGCTGCTCGGCTTCGTGCCCCTCGCGCTGTTCGTGACCGGATGGCTTCACTGGCGTCGCCGCCGCCGCGCGGCGCCTCCCCACTCGTGCTGAGATTTGCCTAACCCCTTCGCTCCCCCCCACGCTGTCCCGCGTGTGTTGGCCACTCAGCGCGCACCATGTCCGCAGGGGTTGCCGACATGATGCTGACCCCTTCGCCGCACTGGGCCCGCGGACGGCAGTGAGGCGCCCCGATCGATGCCTTTCACGCCAACCGACCCGGTCAGGTTGCAGGCCTGGTCCGCGGCGGCGCATGCGCAGCGACGACCTGGCCTTCACGCGCCGCGTCTGACGACGTACACGCGATTCCAGGAGCGGCGGGTGTCGCTGCCCTATGAAAGGTGGTGTCGATGCTTCTTGCGCTTGTCCTGCTCGCCGCCGTTCAGGATGCCCCCGCGGCGCAGTCCGATGCCTATCGCCCGGCCCCCGCGACCATCGTCGCCGAACCGGTGGCGCTGTTCCTCGCCGCCGCCGACCGCGATTTGGATGGCCGCACGACGCTGCCCGAACTGAACCAGGCGCTGGCCGCGACGACGGCGAACGACCCGGCATGGAAGGTCGGCGTCGGCTTCATCGCCTATTCCGACTGGGCGGAACGCTGGCTGGGCGACCGCAACGGTGTGCCGACGCCGTTCGACCTCGATCGCAATGGCGACCAGAAGGTGACGTCCGACGAACTCGCCACCCGCTTCGATGCCCTGTTCGCACGCTTCGATGCGAACAAGGACGGCGCCGTCACCCGCGCCGAGCTGCTGACCGTCC
>DASTEN010000355.1:0-2290 GCA_035709645.1 Sphingomonas sp. | reverse complement strand
GCCGGGCGGGCGTACGCATCGGCGCGTGGACACCGACCGCGGGCAGTGTCATGCGGTGGTTGCCGCAATGACCGCCCGCATGCCTCCGCCGCCGCTCGGCCTGACGATCCGCGAATGGCCCCGCGCCGCGGTAACGGTCGCGCGGCTGGCGCTGCGCTGGCGGGGGCTGGAGGCCGACCAGCCGGGCGACGGGCGGCCGGTGATGCTGCTGCCCGGACTGTTCAATTCCGACCGGTCCAACGCGGTCCTGCGCACCTTTCTGCAACGGGTCGGCTATGATGCGCAGGGCTGGGGGCTGGGTCGCAACCTGGGGACGCGGACGATCGGCGCGGAGGCGGAGCGACTGATCGCGCGGATCGAGGCGCTTGCCGAGCGGACGGGTCAGACGGTGACGCTGGTCGGCGTGTCGCTGGGCGGGATCATGGCGCGTCTGGTCGCGCATCGCCGCCCCGATCTGGTCCGCGCGATCGTGACGATCAGTTCGCCTTATGCCGCGCATCCGCATGCGACGCGGGTCTGGCGCGCGTTCGAGCTGTTTACCGGTGAGCGGGTCGACGATCCCCACGTCACCGCGCTCGCCGCCGAAATCATACGGCCGCTACCGGTGCCGGCGACGGCGATCTGGAGCGCATCCGACGGACTGGTCGCCGGCGCGGCATGTCGCGGTGGGGATTGTGCCGACGTCGAAGTGCGCAGCGGGCATCTGGGCGTCCAGCTCCAGCCCGAGGTGCTGGTGGCGGTGGCGCGGATCCTGGCGGGCGAGCCGGATCAGACGAAGCCGAGCGCCGACCCGGCGGCGTAGCTGGTCAGCAGCAGCGACGACGCCGCCAGCAGCCCGACCAGGGCGTAGCCCGCGTGGATCAGCATCGGATGGTGCGGGCGGCGCTGGCGGTGGTTGCGCTCGACGCCCGTCATCACGAAGCTGAGCAACAAGCTGCACGAAAAGGCCAGCACTTCCAGCATCATAATCCCTCAGTGGCGACAAAGATCGACACCAGGCCCCCCGCCCGGTGCGGTGGTGCTGACGCAAGGGCGGACCCGCCGCAATCAATTTGCTTCGCACGTGCGGAAAAATGCGACGAGTTGAGTGGAACTTTTCTCGATATGTCCCGCACCTGTCCAACGTCCCGGCGGAGTCAGGGTAAAAATCAGGGACGGGCGGCGGCGTCAGCGGTAGTTGAAGCTGATCGAAATGCGATCGTCCTTCGCCGCGTTCGGCATGACTTCGTGGCGTAGCCAGCTTTCCCACAGGAACACGCTGCCCGCCTGCGGTTCGGCATAGACGAAGGTATCGGGGCGCGCTGGCGCCGCCATCAGCATCGGCAGCCGGGGGTCTTCCAGCTTCAGTGCGCCCGATCCCGGCGGGACCGCGACGTACACGGTGCCCGACACGACGCTGTGCGGGTGGATGTGCCCGCTGTGCGTGCCGCCGGGCTTCAGGACGTTGATCCACAGGCTGTCGAGTTTCAGCTTCTTGCCGAGTTCGAACCCGCAGTCCTTAGCATAGGCCGCGACGTGGCGGTTGAGCAGGCGAACGAGGTCGTCGAACCGCGGATCGCGTGAGGGCAGATCGTCGAGCGAGGCGTAGCTGGTATAGCCGCGATAGCCGTGCTGTTTCGACCAGGCACGACCGGCGCGGTCGTCGCGCGCCAGGTCGCGGCAGGCGTCGGCCAATTCCGCGACCAGCGCGTCGTCGCCCAGGTCGGCTTCGTAGAATCGGGTCGGGAACAGATCGCGAGTGGGCATCAGTTCTGCATCCGGAGTGCGACGTCGTTCATGAAGCGGACGTCATCGCCCTTCGCCAGCCAGTCGGCCTCTGCGGCGATCGCTCCCAACAGGTCGCTCAGGGGTTCGACTTCGGTCTTGTGCCAATTCGACAGCACATGGCCGGTCACCCGGTCCTTGTGTCCCGGATGGCCGATGCCGATGCGGACGCGGCGGAAATCGGGGCCGATATGCTGGACGATCGATTTCAGTCCGTTCTGCCCCGCGGTGCCCCCGCCGGTCTTCACCTTCAGCGTCAGGGCCAGGATATCCAGTTCGTCGTGGAAGACGGTGATGGCGCCGGGTGCCAGCTTGAAGAAATCCATCGCCGCGCGCACCGAACGACCGCTCTCGTTCATGTACGTGCCGGGTTTCAGCAGGACGATCTTCTCGCCGCCGACGCGTCCGTCCTGGGTCCAGCCCTGGAACGCCTTTTTCGGCGCGGAGAATCCGTGCAGTTCGGCGATCGCATCGACCGCCTGGAACCCGGCATTGTGCCGGTTGAGAGCATATTCGGGGCCCGGAT
>DASTEN010000354.1:0-2483 GCA_035709645.1 Sphingomonas sp. | reverse complement strand
CGTCGCTCGCGGCACGAAGTACAGTGCTTCGACAAGCTCAGCACGAACGGGGAGGGGGCGTGTTACCTCCAACCAGCGTCCACGAAATAGTCATGCCCGGTAATCATCCGCGCATCGTCCGACGCCAGGAACAGCGCCAGTGCCGCCACGTCGGACGGCTGTATCCGTCCATCCAGGCACTGCGCCGCGACGATCTCCGCTTCCCCTTCCGGCGTGTACCATTTCTCCTGCCGCGGGGTCTGGACGTTGCCCGGCACGATCGTGTTCACGCGGATGCCGTGCCGCCCCAGATCGCGGGCGAGCGCCCGGGTCATGCCTTCGATCGCCGCCTTGGCGGTCTGGTAGAGCACCAGATCGGGCAGTCCCAGGTGCCAGCTGATCGAGCCTAAGTTCAGGATCACGCCGCGGCCCGCCGCCTTCATTCCCGGCACCACCGCTTGTGCGGCAAAGAACTTGTGGCGCAGGTTCACCGCGATCCGCTCTTCCCAATAGTGGGGCGTCACCTCTTCGACGGTATGGCGGTCGTCGTTCGCGGCATTGTTCACCAGCACGTCGACCGGCCCCATCGCGGCGAAGGTCGCCTGTAGCGCGGCGGTGTCGGTCAGGTCGCACAGGTGAAAGGTCGCCCCCGTCCGCTGCGCGACCGCACTGCCGTCCGCGACGTCGAGGAAGTCGACACGGGCCCCCTGCCCGGCGAACGCTTCGACGAAGCCCGCGCCGATCCCCGAGGCGCCCCCGGTCACGATCACGCGGCGGCCCCTCAGGCTCGGATAGGTCGCACCGCTCATGCCAGCAGCCCCCGCTTCGCGAGATTGGTCATCAGCGCCCCGATCCCCACGTCCCAGCGCGGTGCATCGGGACAATGCACCACCCGGTTGACCAGCCGCCCCAGCCGCGGGTTGGCGATCGTCACCACATCGCCCGGCTTGTGGGTGAAGCCGCGACCCGGCGCCTCGCGGTCCTCGGTCGGTGCGAACAGCGTGCCGCAGAACAGCGCGAAGCCATCGGGATAGTCATGCTGGCTCAGCGCCTGCCGCGCCAGTTCGGCGGGATCGCGGCTGATCTGGTCCATCGAATTGACGCCGTTCAGCGTGTACCCCTCCGGCCCGTCGATCCGGAGCGTGATCTGCGCCGTGCGCACGTCGTCGAGCGTGTAGCCGGCATCGAACAGCCGGATGAACGGCCCGACCGCGGTCGCCGCGCGATTGTCCTTCGCCTTGCCCAGCAGCAGCGCCGACCGCCCCTCGAAATCGCGCAGATTGACGTCGTTGCCCAAAGTCGCACCGACGATGTCGCCGCCGGGCGATACGATCAGCACGACTTCGGGCTCCGGGTTGTTCCAGGCCGAATCGTCGCGCACACCGATGTCCGCGCCAGCGCCGACCGACGACAGCGGCGGACCCTTGGTAAAGATTTCCGCATCCGGGCCGATCGCGACCTCCAGATATTGCGACCACAGACCGTCTTCGATCAGCGCCGCCTTCAGCGCCGCCGCCTCGTCCGATCCCGGCACGACCGATCGCAGCGATCCGCCGATCCGCCCCTCTAGTCGAGCGCGTACGCCCGCCGCCGCCGTCGCATCGCCGCGCGCGGCTTCCTCGATCACGCGTTCCAGGGCGGAATTGGCGAAGGTGACGCCGGCCGCCTTGATGCAGTGCAAGTCGATGGGGCTCAGCAGCGTGCCGTCGACCGCATGGAGCGCCCCGATCGTGCTGCCGCCGTCGAACGTCCCGCCGGCGATCAGCTGCGCGACGGTCGGCGCGACCCGGCTCATGTCATACGCGATGCCGCCACGGACGACGACCGGTATCGGTCCGTCGCCCTGGTCGATCCGCCCGATCAGCAGCGCGTCGCGCCAGTCGTCGGGCAACAGGGTGGCGTCGATCGGCATCGTCCTCTCCGGGTTGTGATAGCGCTAACGTTGCGTCGCGCCGACCCGGACGTCAAGGGCGGGCGATGCGCCGCGCCAGCCAGCGTGCGGCAGCATCGGGCGTCTGCTTGTCGGCGTCGCGATCGACCAGATAATTCGCCTCGCGCATCGCGGCCACGGGGATCGCGTTCAGCAGCGGACGCAAGGTGGCGGCGAATCTCGCGTCCTTCGCCCGTTTCGGGGCCAGCAGCAGGATCGCGTCGTACCGCGGGATCGCGCCCTTAATATCGCGGAGCACGGTCAGGCGATCGGCCGCGATCCGCCCGTCGGACGAGAAAGCGGAGATGACGTCGGACTGGCCGGTCGACAGCGCCTGATACATGAAGCTCGGCGCATAGGCGCGGCTGCTCGCGAACCGCATGGGGTAGGCGCGGCGGACCGCGGCCCATTCCGGTCGGTCGAGGAATTCCAGGTCGCTCGCCAGCCGCAGGCGAGGAGATGCGCGGGCAAGATCATCGAGCGTCGCGATACCCACCGCCCGGGCCGCATCCTGGCGCATGGCGAAGGCATAGGCGTTCTCGAACCCCAGGGGCCCGAGCAGGCCGACGCCCCC
>DASTEN010000353.1:0-2993 GCA_035709645.1 Sphingomonas sp. | reverse complement strand
GTCGGTGCGGTTCGCGCCGTAATTCATGTCGAGCAGGACCACGTCGTAGCGGGTCCCCGCCAGGCGGGACAACGCCTCCTCCGGCCCGGCCGCGCAGTCGATCCGGTGGCGGCCCAGGCGCACCGCCAGCGCGATCGATTCGGCGACGCTGGCATTGTCGTCGATCAGCAGCACCGACAGGGTGCTTGACGGCGCCCCCGACTGTCCATTTTCGGACAGGCTGTCCATGTCCGGACGGTCACCCGGCGGACAGTCGAGGGAAGATGGCGTAATTGCAGGCACTTAGGATTTTTCGCCCCGATCGGTGACACTGGTCCCATGATGACCGAAGCGACACAGGGCGCAAGCACCACGGAAACGGCGCGCGATCCGACTCCCGGCGCGGCGATGGACCGCCGCGTGGAACGGCCGAAACGTGCTTGGTGGCTGCGGCGCCCGACCTGGATCGTGATCGTGCTGGTCGTGGCGGCGGTCGCCTTGTGGCGCTGGCTGCCCGCCGCCGGATCGACCGACATCGCCGCCAGCGCGATCGAGACCGGCGAGGTCACGCGAGGGGCCTTCGACGATTACCTGCCGGTGCGTGCCACCGTCGCCCCGCGCCTGACCACGCTGGTCGGGGTGCTGGCCGGCGGACAGGTCGAACAATTGCTGGTGCAGGACGGGGCGATGGTCGCCGCCGGCCAACCGCTCGCCACGCTCGCCAATCCCGAACTGCGCCTCGACGTGCTGACCCGCGAGGCGGCGATCGCCAGCCAGCTGGGCAGCATCGCGGGCGAGGGACTGGGGATCGAGCGCAGCCGGCTCGACCGCTCGGCCCAGGTCGCGCAGGCCGAATATGACCTCATCAAGGCGCGGCGCGACCTCGCCATCCGCCAGCAGCTGTTCGACAAGGGCATCGTGACCGAGGCCGGGGTCGCCGGCTATCGCGCCGAGGCGGAGTACCAGACCCGCCGCCTGGCCCAGCTGCGCGCCGGCGCCGGCACCGAGGCACGGATCACCGCGACGCAGGGACAGCGCCTCGCCGATACGCAGGCGCGGCTGTCGGGGAACCTCGCGGCGGTGCGCGGCGGGCTGTCGGCGCTGACCATCCGTGCGCCGGCGGCCGGGCGGCTGACCAACTTCACGCTGCAACCCGGCCAGACGCTCAAACCCGGCGATCCGGCGGGGCAGGTCGACAGCGAAGGGTCGTGGAAGCTGGAGGCCGATGTCGACGAATATTATCTCGGCCGCGTCGCCGTGGGGCAGAAGGCCAAGGCCGACGGCATGGCGATGACCGTGTCGAAGGTGCTGCCGGCGGTGAAGGACGGGCGTTTTCGGGTCGAACTGACCTTCGACACCACCCCTTCCAATCTCAATCGTGGCCAGACGATCGACATCCGCATCACGCTGGGTGCCGCGTCGAAGGCGGTGGTTGCCCCGGTCGGCGGGTGGCTGGCGGCCGACAATGGCGCCTTCGCCTTCGTCATCGACGCCGATGACAGCCATGCCACGCGGCGCGCGGTGAAGCTCGGCCGCCGCAACCCGGAAGCGGTCGAGATTCTGTCGGGCCTCAACCCCGGCGACCGCATCGTCACCACCAATCTGGCGTCCGTGAAGGGCGACATCATCAACATAAACTAAGGGGGGACACATGATCCGTCTCGAAAATATCCAGCGCCGCTATGTCTCCGATGAGGTGGAGACGACCGCGCTGGCCGACATCAACCTGGCGGTCGACGCCGGCGAGTTCGTCGCGATCATGGGACCGTCGGGCTGCGGCAAGTCGACGCTGCTCAATACGCTCGGCACCGTCGACCGCCCGACCGGGGGGAAATATCTCTTCGGCGACCGCGACCTCGCGGCGATGGGCGAAAGCGACCTCGCCAAGTTCCGGGGATCGACGCTGGGCTTCGTGTTCCAGAGCTTCAACCTGATCGACGAGTTGACCATCGAGGAGAATGTGGCGCTGGGCCTCGCCTATCGCGGCGATGCCGGCGACCGCAAGGCGCGGGTCGCGGCGGCGATGGACAAGGTCGGCATTGCCCACCGCGCCCGCCACTTCCCGCATCAGCTCTCGGGCGGGCAGCAACAGCGCGCGGCAATAGCCCGCGCGATCGTCGGCGATCCCAAACTGATCCTGGCGGACGAACCGACCGGCAATCTCGACACGGCGAATGGCGAGCAGGTGATGAACATCCTGATGGGCCTGAATGCCGAAGGGGCGACGATCGTGATGGTCACCCACTCGCCCGCCCATGCCGACATGGCGAAGCGGCGGATCGACATGCTCGACGGGCGCATCGTCGCCAGCGCGATGCGGGCGATGTGAGCTTTTCGGTCCGCCCCCGCCCCCCGCGTACCCCCGCGCAGGCGGGGGTCCAGGGCCACGAGGATCGCCGGTTCCTGCCGCTCTGGATCCCCGCCTGCGCGGGAATACGGTTCGGGGTCCGCGAACGCTGTTTTCTCCCTTTCCTCCCAACCGGAGACCACCCCATGAAACCCTTTCTCACCCTCGCGCTGCTCGCCTCCGCCGTCCCGACCCCGGCGCTGGCACAGGAGGCGCGCAGCTTCGCCGCCGCCGGGTTCGATCGCATCGCTGCGCGCGGATGCGACAATATCGTCGTCACGCCCGGCACCGGCTTTGCGGTGCGGGCCCGTGGGAGCGCGGGGTCGCTGGCGGCGATCGAGGTCGCGGTGCGCGGGCAGGTGCTGACCATCACCCGCGCACCCGGCAGCTGCGACAGCCGCGCGCGCAAGCCCGCCGCGACGATCGCGATCACCCTGCCTGCCTTGCGGGGGCTGGAGGCGGCCGGCACCGGATCGGTCCGCATCGGCACGATCGAAGGGCCGGCGTTCGAGGCGCAACTGCGCGGGACCGGCAACCTGACGATCGCCGGACTGCGGGTCCCGCGCGTCACGATCGACCGGTCGGGCACCGGTACCGCGACGCTGGACGGGGTGCAGGCGGGGCGGCTGTCGCTGACGCTCGGCGGGACCGGTCGCATCGTCGCGAG
>DASTEN010000352.1:0-2005 GCA_035709645.1 Sphingomonas sp. | reverse complement strand
AAGGAAAAGCATGTACCGGGCTCCGTTCGGCCGGGCGGTACGGTTGCGTTGCTAAACGAAATCTTATTGGCAAAGGTTACCGGGCGGTGCGGTACGATCGGTACGAAACTGAAACGGCACGGAACTTTTGCCGTCGGCGTCCCGCGCTGCGCCATGCTGGCCGTCCTGCGGCGCGCCAAGGGGCTTGTTGCCGGGCGGTGCGACCGACTAGGCGGGACCGGGCGCGGCGCGGGGCCGGGCGGACGAGGGATATCCGATGAAGATCGCGGTTTTTGGGCTGGGCTATGTCGGCATGTCGAACGCGGTGCTGCTGGCGCAGCATAACGACGTCGTGGCGGTCGACATTTCGGAAGATCGCGTCGCGCTGGTCAACGACCGCCGGCCGCCGATCATCGATGCCGAGCTGGAACGCTTCCTCGCCGAACGCACGCTCGACCTGACCGCGACCACCGATGCCGCACAGGCACTGGACGGTGCCGAGTATGTCATCGTCGCCACGCCGACCAATTACGACGTGCAGACCGACAAGTTCAACACCAGCTCGGTCGAGGCGGTGATCATCAAGGCGGCGGCCGCCGCGCCGAACGCGACGATCATCGTCAAGTCGACCATCCCGGTCGGCTTCGTCGACGAGGTCCGCCAGCGGCTGAACGCGCCGAACGTGGTGTTCAGCCCCGAATTCCTGCGCGAAGGCCGCGCGCTGTACGACAATCTCCACCCGTCGCGGATCATCGTCGGCGAACGGTCGGAGCGCGCGAAGGTCTTCGCCGACCTGCTGCTGCAGGGTGCGGAGAAGAAGGATGTGGCCGTCCTCTTTACCGACAGCCGCGAGGCGGAGGCGATCAAGCTGTTCGCCAACACCTATCTCGCGATGCGCGTCGCCTTCTTCAACGAACTCGACAGCTATGCGATCGCCGGTGGCATGGACACCAAGCAGATCATCGAGGGCGTCGGCCTCGATCCGCGGGTCGGCATGCACTACAATAATCCGAGCTTCGGTTACGGCGGCTATTGCCTGCCCAAGGATACCAAGCAGCTGCTGGCCAACTATTCGGAAGTGCCGCAGAACCTGATCCGCGCGATCGTCGATGCGAACCGCACCCGCAAGGACTTCCTCGCCGACCAGATCATCGCACGGCGCCCGAAGAAGGTCGGCGTGTATCGCCTGACGATGAAGGCCGGGTCGGACAATTTCCGCCAGTCGTCGATCCAGGGGATCATGAAGCGGGTGAAGGCCAAGGGGATCGAGGTCGTCGTGTACGAACCGACCCTCGACGAGGACAATTTCTTCGGGTCGAAGGTCGTCAAGGACTTGGAGGCATTCAAGGCGGAGTGCGAGGTCGTGATCGCCAACCGCGCCGCGCCCGAACTGGCGGATATCGGCGACAAGCTGTTCACGCGCGACATCTTCGGGTCGGACTGATCGGTCTCCCGCCGCCGCGCAAGGGGTTCAACGCGGCGGCAGAAGCTGTTGCATGCACCATGCAGGTGCCGAACCCGTAGCGGTTAGCCCCGCCCCATCCGCGCGAGCAGGCTGACCAGATCGGCCTGCCGCGAGACACCCGTCTTGGCAAAGATGTGGCGCAGATGGACGCGCAGCGTCGTCTGGCGACAATCGCGCGCCGCCGCTGCCGATTCCAGCGAATGCCCTGCCATCAGCAGCGCGGCGAGCGCGACTTCGCTGGGGGTCAGGTCGAATGCGTCGCGCCAGAGCTGCGTTGCCGGCATCGGGCGCTCGGCCGGGTCGATCAGCGTCACCACCGCCGCGCCGGGCGTGGCGTGGAGCAGCCGCATCGCCCAGGGCACCGGCCGCGCGATCAGGATCAGCGGCGCGCGATCGGCCGCCGGGTGATAGCGTAGCGACGCCGCCTCCGGCGCGATCCGCGCGGTGGCGCGGGCGAGCACGGCGTCGATCCGTGCCTGTTCGCATGGCAGCAGCGTCCAGCGCGCCATCCCGTCGCCGGCGATCAGCAGCGCGTCGAACGCAGCCGTGGTGCGCAGGATG